>JBGSMH010000322.1:0-10479 GCA_041740275.1 Phycisphaerae bacterium | reverse complement strand
TGCAGCCGCATGATCCCTTCCAGCAACGCCTCCGGGCGCGGCGGGCAGCCGGGGACGTATACATCCACAGGCACCACCAAATCCACCCCTTTGACGACGTTATATCCCCACTTGAAATAAGGCCCGCCGCCCACGGTGCAGGCACCCATCGCGATGACGTACTTCGGTTCGGCCATCTGGTGGTATAGCCGCTTGACCCGCTCGGCCATCTTATAATTGACGGTCCCGGCGACGATCATCAGGTCCGACTGCCTGGGCGTGGCGCGAAACGCCCCAGCCCCGAAGCGGTCCAGGTCAAACCGCGCCCCCCCGACCGCCATCATCTCGATCGCGCAACACGCCAGCCCAAACGTCATCGGCCAAAGCGAGTTCTTTCGCCCCCAGTTGAGGGCAAAATCGAGGCTGGTGACAATCAGCCCAGGTTCAAATCGGTTCTCAATCCAAGACATCCCCGCATCGTAGTGCGGCCAACAAGGTGTGACCAGTCGATTCGGCGGGCAAAGGGGTCGAATTGTCGCAGGCAAGTTTTTTTTCGTTGACAGGGTCGCGTGCGGATGTTGACTATACAGAACAGATTCCTGGAAAAGGTTCATCATGAAGACGGGACCAACGCGCGTCTGGGCAATCCTCGTGACTGCCATCTGTTTGCACGCAACTTGCGCAACGTCGCTCGGTGCCGACGTCGTACCTACGCTCCGACTCGACGTCTCCAAGAAAACGATATTGCCGCTGCAATATGTGGTTATCGAGTTAACGGCAAAGGTGGCCGAAGCCAAGCCGCTACCTACAACGCCGCAAGAGTGGATCATGCAAGATCCTCCAAAGCCCGGGCCGACGCCAAGCTTATTCGTAAGCCGAGACGGGGGCGATTTCCGTCGAGTTGACGATGACTGGCAGGAACGGATCAGAGCTGAAGGTTCGCGGATCCCCGATGCTGACGGGAACGTCAAGACCCGGTGGAATATCGCGATGACGAGATTGGAAGGCGGCGAAATCGTCTTCGATCGGCCGGGCAACTATGAATCTTTTGCGAAGTTCCAGACGAAAGACGGTCCGGTTCTTTCGAACGTTGTACAGGTGAAGGTAGTGATCCCGGATGAAGCTGCTGAGAAGATTATTCGACCTTTGCTCGGTGCCGCGCAGATTCGCTTACCCGCGTCTCGCTCGTTTGCGCGTGGTACGGACCAATTCGTAGAAATACTGGAAAAGCTCTACCGACCGCTCGCAAATGACAGCCCTTACCGGCCAGTGCTTGAAGAGCACATTAAGTTGGCTGTCCACGACCTGCTCGGTGGAGAGGACAATTCTGGTGAACACACTAAACCAAAGGTGACAGACGCCCAGCAGCGTTCGATCGATCAGGCCCGAAAGACGGCCCAAGCCTGTGTTGACGCGGGTGATGTGCCGGGAGCGACCGAAGCCTTTCGTGACCTGTTAGCCGTCAATCCAGGCGACGCGCCCACATGGGAGGCGCTGGGTGACCTTGCGGCACGGGAGGGAAACTGGATCACGGCCCGACTTCGGTATTTCGTCGCACTGCGGTATTCCCGATCGGCGGACCTGGCGACCAAAGCGCGAGAGGCGCGGGATCGCGTCGACGCTGAGGCAGAAAAGAAGTGATTCCAAAGGCGGATTCTTTTCACCACGAAGTGCGCGAAGAGCACGAAACAAGCACGAAGACTGACGGGTTCAGGCGGACTGCGGGTGGTTCGTGAGGGCGGTCGCCTGTGTACAGCGGCATTCTTAACTCCAAACGCCAAACTCCAAACCAAATCCTCTTCGTGCTTCCTTCGTGACCCCTTCGTGCCATCGTGAGCTCTTCGTATTCGCTACTCCATCACTGCAGTCCTTTTTTTGCGTGAAATGATTCGCTTGCGGCGGTAAGTTGTGCGGGAAATTTCTGAAAGCGAGGCACAAATGACTCCAAACACTCCATCCGAGGAAATCGTTCAACCGGCCGGTGCTGGCGATGCCTACTGGCTGTTGGGCGACCTTTACACGATTAAGTCACGGGCAGATCAAACCGGCGGGCGGATGTCGGTCGTTGAGGCGGTGATCTGGCCCGGCCACGGCTCGCCGCCGCACATTCATCCAAAGGACGACGAAACGTTTTACATCCTCGAAGGCCGATTCGAAGTCCGCCTCGGGGACAAAACCGTCGAGGCCGGCCCGGGTAGTTTCGTTCATCTCCCCGCTGGGGGACTTCATTGCTACACCAACGTTGGCGACAGGCCGGGCAAGTTCATTTTCGTCTGCACGCCGGGCGGATTTGAGCAGATGTTTATTGATCTTGGCCGCCGCGCCACCCAGACCACCACGCCGCCGCCGTTTGGTGAAGCCGAGGTGCAGGCACTGATCGCCGCCGCCCCGCGGTACGGGTTGAAATTGGTGTGAAACGTTCAATAAAAGAACCAAGCGTGTTCCGGATCGCCATTCGCGGAACGATGCCATGGGCTGGTTCTGACGCCTCGGTCGCTTTTGTCTTAAAACTCGCAATAATGGACGTCCGCCCATGAAGGAATGTGACAATTGCCATCGAACAATCGGCGATCTCGAAACGCCTCGAGCGTTCGGTCAGTACATCGTCTGCGCTGAGTGTAAAGCCCGGCTCCAATTTGCTTCGGCGACTCCCACCAGCACGCCCAACCTCGCGACCGTAGGCGCGGCACCGTCAGTTTCGGAGAGCATCACTCCATATCCTGTATCACGGCCTGAGCTCGCGAGCGCGTCGCGACCTTCCACAACCAAGTCTATCAGGCAAGTCAGTGGATGGCTGAGGTTTTTCTGTTGGTGTCTTACCATCATCAGTCCTGCACTTTGGATCATCTACATTGTGGAGAATTTTGTAGTTCAACCCGTCCACCTGCTGCCTTCGACAGTTAAAACGGCAGTTCTGTTGGAGGCGATCGTCTACACTCTGATCATGGGTTACGGTATCAAAACTGGAGTTAGTATCTGGGTCGGAAGCCCCAACGGAAAAAAACTAGCTGAACGGTATTTGGTGATTCGCGTCCTTGCCCTATGCGGTGTTGACGTGGGGGCGGCAGTCATGCTGAGATCTGACCCTGCATTGGCGACGCCGGCACTACTGGAGGCAATCGATTTTGGACTCTGGCTTGTCGTGGTTCGCGAAACGATCATTTTTGGTGTCTGGTTTCTCTACTTTCAGGGATCAAAGCGGGTACGAGACACCTACGTCGTCCCAGCATAGTGGTGGAGGCGTGGGGGGCGATGTCGGTGCTAACGAACCAGGCCAATTCGAGCTCGCCAGTCCGAACGTCGCCCGTTTGGGATCGAATAGTGGGGCGACTGGGACGGGCTGACCGGCGAGCGCTTCGGTGGCGTCTCGGCCCCCCACTGGTTCATCGCCGTGCTCTGTCTTCCCCTGCCGCTGATCGCGTTACGCCGCTGGCGACGGAAACGTCGCGTCGAGCGTGAAAAACGCGAGGGATTGTGTCACGTCTGCGGCTACGACCTGCGCGCCAGCGTGGACCGGTGTCCGGAGTGTGGGACGGGGTTTGGTTGATTTGGCAGCCGATTTTTGGGGTTTTCGAGGATGGAATTGGGGTGCCGTTGGCTAAATTGAGACGGTGTCACGGGTAGGTCGGGATTCATCCCGACATTTCCCGCAACAGGCGATTTCGGGGGAATGTCGGGGTGAACCCCGACCTACTAATACTTTCGCTGGAACCTTCAAACGCGCAACAGGCAAAAAGGGGAATCGGAGAAAAATTGAGTCGATTTTCGGGCAGTTTTGAATGCGAGTTGCGCGCCGGAACTGTTCTGGCGCGCAACAGGGGTGGAAGTATGGAGGGAAGGTGCGTTTCCGGTTCGCGGTTCAGTACTCAGGGGGGAATGAGGCGGTAATATGGGCAATTTACAGCACCAAGCGGAACTTCCGAAGAAGCGCGCAAGTCATTTTTTTGCAATGGGTTACGAACGTTCTTTTTCGAAAGGACAACTTTTTTTGCGCGACCAAACGCCAGCAAGCTGGCGGCTACACGGCAGACAGAAATTCGGAATCCGATCCGCGTTCATCCGCGTTCATCTGCGGTTTCAGTTTATTCTCCGGCCGGAAAGGTAGGCGTTGCAACAGTTGCACGCTGGCGCGCAACACTTTCGTGTGCCAAAATCCACAACTCAAGCGGTGGCCAGCAGTTACGTTTTTCCTGTGGGTCAAAACGGGTGCAACAAATGCAACAAGTGAAAAGCAGTGGGCGGTGGGCAGTGGGCAGTGGGCAAGCGAGCCGTATTTCAGAATCGCAATTCCCCGACGCTTGCCCGGAAACCGCAAAAGCCCCATACTGTGTCTTCAGGGACAAAACCGTCCCAATGGCTGAGCAACGGATTTTGAATGCCCACGACGAAACGCAAAACGACGACCCACTGACGCCAGACCCCTGTGGTCTGATGCGTCAATCCGGGTCGTCGCCAGTGCGCCAAAGTGGCATCGAAATCGGTTGCTCTTTTTGTTTATATGGAGTGAAACATGTCTGTTAACGTGGCTGTTGTGGGTGCGACCGGTGCGGTGGGCGAAGAGTTCCTTCGCGTGCTGGCCGAACGCGATTTTCCGATCAAGAACCTTCGCCTGTTGGCGTCCGCCCGGTCGGCGGGCAAAAAGGTGACATTTAAGGGCACCGAATACACGATCGAAGAACTCACCCCAGACAGCTTTAAGGACATCCAGATCGCGCTATTTAGTGCCGGTGGATCGATCAGCAAGGAATACGCCCCGTTTGCGGTCAAAGCAGGTGCGGTGGTCGTCGATAATTCCTCTGCCTTCCGCATGAAAGACGGCGTGCCGCTGGTGGTGCCGGAGGTCAATCCCGAGCAGATCCACAAGCACAACGGCGTGATCGCCAACCCCAACTGCAGCACGATCATCATGAACGTCCCGGTGTGGCCATTGCACAAAGCCAACCGGATCAAGCGGATCATCGTCAGCACCTATCAGGCCGTCAGCGGCGCGGGGGCGTGGGGGTTGTATGAGTTGGAGCAGCAGCAAAAGGCGTTCGCCGCCGGTGAGCCGATCAAGAATGAGAAGTTTCCGCACCAGATCTTCAACAACCTTTTCAGCCACAACACCACGATCGGGCCGGAGGGGTATAACGAGGAAGAGATGAAGATGGTGAAGGAGACGCGGAAGATATTCGGCGATCCGAAGATCATGGTAACAGCGACCTGCGTGCGGGTTCCGATCCCGCGGGCGCATTGCGAATCGATCAACCTGGAGTTTACCCAGCCGATCACGCCGGACGAGGTGCGCGAGATTCTGCGGGCTGCGCCGGGGATCAAAATCGTGGATGATGTCGCGAGCAACACCTTCCCCATGCCGCTGGCGGCGAGCCATCAGGATGATGTGCTGGTGGGTCGGATCAGGCAGGATATCAGCCGCGACGACGGCCGCGGGATCGAGCTATTTGTCTCCGGCGATCAGATCCGCAAAGGCGCCGCGACCAATGCCGTGCAGATCGCAGAGAAGCTGACCTGATTGCGGGATTTTCTGGCAAGCAGTCACAGATCGCCAGCGAGCGATTTTTCTTTCCGGTCGCGGGTCTTTGCTTGCACGCGCTACAGCTCAATCGCATACAGGCGTTGGCGGGCGCGGTCGAGGTAGGAGAGGATCGTCGTATCGATCCGGCCATTTTGCGAGACGCTTAATCCGCCCGATCCGGGCGTGACGCGGTTCAGCGACCAGTTGCCGCTCGTATCGCGCGTGCTGATGTAGGTCGCACGTTGAATGCCGTGGAAATAGGCGATGCGCGGGTTGTTGTTGTCGTCGAAGAACAGTTGCGCGTTGGTCCCGTATTTGCCCGACGACGCGGCGACTTCGACAAACCAGTCATCGTTTCGGTAGGCGTACTTGACCAGCCGTTTCGACGAATCGACGTACCCGATCTGCGCTTGCAGGCCGAGATCAAGCGGGCCGGCGTGCAGGTCGAGGCTGATGCTGCTGACCCCATTGGTGTCATCGACAGTGGCGATGAACCATGCGGGCGCGGTGGCGTCGATGTCGATGCGGGCGTATTTCAGATCGCCGTTGGTGACGTCGGCGTAAGCGATCGCGATGGTGGTGTCGTAGACGGTAAACCCGCCTGAGACAAAATCGGCCTCGCCGACATCGATGCTGGTGTAGGCACCGACGTTGGCCGCGCCCGATCCATCGACGATCTGGACCGACCAGGTGTTTTGATCGCGATCCAATGTCGCCAGCCGCAATTGCCCGCCGCTGCGACGGTAGAAAGAGACGTAGGCGTTGGCGTCGATGTCAAAAGCGATCGACGCATCGCTGCCGGTGTGCTTGTCTGATTCGATGGTCGTCACCGACCAGTTGACCCCATTGAACCCGGCGTATTTGACTGCCGTGTTCGTCAGGTCGAAATACGCGATGCCGACCTTGCCGGTGTGATCGACCGCGACCGATACCTGCACGCCGACGTCGGCGGTGGCATCGACGATGTATGATCGCGACCAGAGCCCGGCGGTGTCGCGCGTGGCGTATAGCAGTCGGCCTTGGGTGGTGTCGTAAAACGCGGCGTGTAATACGCCTTGGGAATCGAGTGCGGTGTCGAACGATCGGCCCATCGCAAGCGTGGCGGTGCGCCCGATCCGCTGGCCGACCAGACGCAGTGCTTGATCGATATTGAGTCTGGCAAATGCCAGGCCTGTGGTGTTGCCGGTTTCGGCGTCGCCGTCGCGATTGAGCGATGCGCTGGACATCAGTATCGAGCCGATATCCCCGGCCTTGGCAAAGGGGTTGGCCTGCTTGATCAGCGCCGCAGTGCCCGCGACATAAGGCGCGGAAAAACTGGTCCCGTTGACGGTCTTGTAGAGGTCGGCCGCTCTGGGGACGACGACGCCCTCGCCGGGCGCGAGCAGATCGAGTTCATCGCCGCGTTGTGACCAGGTGGGGATCACGTCCGCGGCACTAACCGATGCGACGGCAAAGACGTTTGGATCGGCCGCCGGGGAGGCGATGCCGTCCTGGGAGATCGGGCCGGTGTTGGCGTCGTTGCTGTTCCCGCTGGCGGCGACAACAAATACGCCCGCCGCCCGAAGTGTCGCAAACTCATCGCTGAGCGAATCGGTTTCCGGATCGACGTAGTTGCCCGAACCCAGCGACAGGTTCACGACCGAAATGTTGAACTTGGTGCGATTGGCGATCACCCATTGGAGGGCGCGTTCGATATTGCTGGTCGGGATGGTGTCTGCCGTACCGACGCGAAGCGCGACCAGTTTGGCGTCGGGGGCGACGCCTTGGTAGGTCGTTGAATTAAACCGAAATGAGTTGGCGGCGATGACCGAGGCGACTTCGGTGCCGTGCCCGTCGGTGTCCATCGGGTCGTCGTCGTTTTGGTAAAAATCGTACCCGCCGATGACCTTTTTGCCCGCACCATACCCGCCGCCCAAGATCGGGAGCGTGTAGTTGATGCCGGTGTCAATCACCGCGACCGTCGTGCCCGTACCGGTGATCGTGGGATAGTTGCTTGCGGCGACATCCTGACCGACCAGTTGCGCATACGCACTGAACGCCAACAATTGTCGTCGTTCGAGCGGTTCAAACATCGGTCGGTTCGGCTGCGACATCAGATGCCAATGGTTCTACCCGATCCGCACGATATCGCCGCATGACGTGCAAGAGTTTTGCATCTACGTCGAATAGGAAGAGCTCACGAAGTGACGAAGAAGCACGAAGGAAGCACGAAGGAAGCACGAAGAAAATTAGTTTGAAGTTCGACGTTTGAAGTTTGGCGTTTGAAGTATCGCGCTTTTTCGCGCTCTTCGCGCCTTCGTGGTGAAAAGATTTTATGTCAACTGCCCAGGATCGGCAACTGCACTTTGACCGCGTCATCCGCGTTCGAGATCGTCACCGGCTCCATCCCCGGCGCCCGGCCGACGTAGGTCTTGTCGATCTTTTGCACATTGCGGAGTCGAGGATTAGTTTCCGGCTGCAAATCGGGCGAATCGGGTCCGTCATGTCGTCGCAAGATATTGTAATACTGATCCCGCTGCGCCGGCACCCAACCGGCGTCGCGTATGAGCCGACAGATTTCGCGGCTCTCCAGTTTGTACGTCGTCCCGGCGGCGCTGACGACGTTTTCTTCCATCATCACGCTGCCCATGTCGTTGGCCCCGAAAAACAGCGCCAGTTGCCCGATCTTCGGGCCCATGGTGACCCAACTCGATTGCAGGTTGGGGATGTTGTCGAAGAACAGCCGCGCGATCGCGAGCATCCGGAGATACTCATCCGCCCCGGCCATCCGCACGACCCGGCCACGGAGTACGTCGTCGTTGGTCGATTCATCGAACGGGCCGTAGGTCGCTTCGTCCCATTCCTTGGCGCGGCCCAGCGGCGTGTTTTCGCGCTGGAACGGCCAGTGGATGAAGGCGGTGTAAGCCCCAGTGTTCAGTGGGCGGTGGGCAGTGGGCAGTTTGGATTTTTCGAATACGCCCGGCCACTTCGCCTGAATACGCTGAATCACTTCCGGGCTTGATTGACCCAACTGCTCTTCACTGCCCACTACCTTCGCGTAATCCTGCATATCCCGCAGCGCGCTCATGTGCTCGATCCGCTCCCGCACGAACTCAATATGCCCGATCAGCATCGTCGCACTGGTGTTCATGCCTTCTTCGTGGGCGACGCGCATGACGCGAAGCCAGTCGTCTCCCGAGCATTTGCCGATGCCGATGCGCCGGCGGACGCGGGGCGTGAAAATCTCCCCGCCGCCTCCCGGGATCGTGTGCAGGCCGGCGGCTTTGAAGCGGCGGATGATGTCGCGGACATCCATCCCGAAGAACCGCTCAAACTCGACAAACTCCGGCGGACTGAACGCGTGAATATGTACCGTCGGGAAGTTGGTTCGGATGAACCGAAGCAAATCCTCATACCACTCGATCGGCAGTTGGTCGTTCATCCCGCCTTGCATGAGGATCTGCGTCCCGCCGATCGATACCAGTTCGCGGATCTTCTCGGCGATCGCGTCGTAGCTCAGCGTGTAACTGTCGTGATCCTCGTGGTCGCGTCGAAACGCGCAGAACGTGCATTTGGCGGTGCAGACGTTGGTGTAGTTGATATTGCGGTCGATGACGTAAGTCCGCTCGTCCTGTGGGTGCAGTCGCTGCGTCACCGCGTGCGCCCATTGGCCGAGGTCGTGGAGCGAGGCGTGGGCGTATAATTCCATCGCCTGGGCTTCGGAAAGCCGGGCTTTGCCTTCAAGAACGGGATCGATCGCGAAACTGAGCTTGTTCATTGCTTCAGAAGTATATGAAACCTGGGGCAAGGTATCGAACCGTTTCACCGCAAATGAAAGCCGATTGTACGCCGGGGCACCGGCGGGTTAGTCTACCGATCCGATGGAAGGTAATTTGTGGCTCGTCATCATCACCGGCGAAGATCGTCCGGGCATCCTCGACGATCTCTGCGGCGTCATCCAGCGCAACAGCGGCGCGATCGTTGACCTGCGCTCGATCGACGTCGCCGGGCATTTTGCCATGCTCATCCTCGTGCGAATCAGTTCCAGTGCCGAACAGGCCATGGAGCACCAACTGACCGAACTGGCCAGCTATAGCGCCTTGCGCATCTCGGTCAAACCCGCCCACGAGACCGAACGAAGTGCCTACCATTTCTACAAGCTCGTCGCCTGTGGCCGCGAGCATGTGAGCGTACTCAAGCGTTTGTCGCACCTGCTGCGGGTGTTGAGCGTGAATGTGGAAAACATCGAAACCCACTCCGAAGTCGACGGCAACACCACGATGACGCTGACCCTGGGCGTGCCGCGCGACTGTCCCGTGACCAAACTCCGCGAGTTTATCGACCAACTCCTCGGCCCATCGAAAATGGTGTGGGATCTGACGGCGATTTGAAGTCGTCCGCCTATTGTCGCAATTCAGGTCGGCTGATCCGCAGCGACCGGCAACTGATGATGTAGACGATCGCCCCGATACTGGTGATCAGTGTCAATTGCCCGAGCCAGACCCATCGCGAATCGCCTGCCGGGTAGAGCGGGGAATATCGCACCAGCAGGCACGCGCCGGCCATGATCGCGGTGGCGATGAGCATCTTAAAAACCGGCGCGATCGATGGCTTCAAATCCAGACCCCCCACCCGGCGATCGAGCAGCCAGAGCATGAAGATCGCCTGAATCGAAAAACTCACCAACGTCCCCACCGCCATCCCCGCCTCGCCCATCAGCCAAATCAGCGGCAGTTCGACGATCAGGTTGACCACGATATTGACCGCACTGGCGATCAGGGGCGTAAACGTATCGTGCAGCGCGTAGTACGCCCGGTTGATCACCTGCAAAAGCGAATACGACCAGATCCCGGCCGCGTAGAACTGGGTGCTGTAGGCGATCAGGCTGGCATCGTGTGCGGTGATCTGCCCGTGTTGAAACAGCAGTCGCACCGCCGGGTCTGCAACCAGAACCAATCCGACGCTGGCGGGCAGGCTTTCCCATAGCGACGCCTGGGCACCTTGTC
>JBGSMH010000321.1:0-5484 GCA_041740275.1 Phycisphaerae bacterium | reverse complement strand
ACAAGACTGTCATAGTCGAACACCCGATCAATCAGGGCTGGAAACTGGTCGGCTCGCCCGATCCGATGGAAACCACGCAGACGCTGTACCGATTCAAGGTTCCGATGCCCAAGGGCGAAAAGAAAGAGTTGAAGGTCAATGAGGAGAATGTCTATGTGCAGGCGATCGCGATTCTACCCGCCGACATTGGTATGTTGACGGCGTATGTCCGCACTGGCGAGATTCCCGAGAAGGTCCGCAATGCGATCAGCGAAGCGATCAAGCGTAAGCAGGCGATGGTCGACATCGAGCGGCAGGTAAATGATCGTCAGCAGCAGGTCTCCGCCATCACCCAGGAACAAGGCCGTATTCGTGAGAACATGAAGACCGTCGATCGCACCAGCCAGTATTACAACCGGCTATTGGCGAAACTGAATCAGCAGGAGACTCAGTTGGAGAGTCTGCAAGTTGAAGTTGACGATCTGCGGACGAAATTGCAGGCGGCACAGAAGTCGCTTGAAGATTACGTCAATGCGATGAACGTCGAATGATCGGATCGCGACAGTCTTTTCAGCCAATCACTGCCTCTGTCCGCAGCGTGGACAAAACGCTGCCGACGGAGGCAGTTGGCTTTGGCAACGTTTGCATGATCGCACGCGATCCGGCATGGATACTCGATTAAGCCATCGCACGAGCAGGACGATCGCGGCAGTGACCGCGATCACCGTTACGAGAATGAAGATCATGGAGAATGATCTACTTGCCATGCCAGCCATATTACCCGCAATCGCATCAGTCGGTTATCTTTGTCGGGCATGAGCAAGAAACTGCGTTGGGGGATCATGGGAACGGGCAATATCGCCCGTCAGTTTGCTGCCGGGGTGATGCAGTCGGATCGCGGAGTGCTGCAATCGGTCGGATCGCGCTCGGTCGAGTCGGCGGCGATATTCGCTCGTACTCACCAGATCGCAAACGCCCACGGTACTTACGACGACCTGCTGGCGGATCCATCCTGCGACGCGATCTATCTATCGCTGCCGAACACGATGCACCACGAATGGACGATCAAAGCCCTCCGCGCCGGCAAGCATGTGCTGTGCGAAAAACCAATCAGCGTGACCACCGCCGAAGCCGAGGAGATGTTTGATGTCGCCCAGAAGTGCGGGCGGGTGTTGATCGAGGCGTTTATGTATCGAGCCCACCCGCAGACGATCAAAGCCGTTGAAATCGTCCGATCCGGTGCGATCGGCAACATTAAGCTAATCCGCACCAGTTTCTGCTATCGGGTTCGCAAGACCGAAGGCAATATCCGCTTCGACCCGGCGTTGGCGGGTGGGGCGTTGATGGATGTGGGGTGTTACTGTCTTAACTTTTCGCGCTTGTTCGCCGGGGTTGAGCCGGCGCGGATTCATGCGGTCAGCGTGCGTCATCCCAGTGGCGTGGATGAGCAGACCAGCGTGATCATGCAGTTTCCCGGCCAGATCAATGCCGAGTTTACTGTGGGAATGATGACCCAGACCGACAACACCGCGTACGTCTGCGGCGATGAGGGATATGTCAAAATCCCTGTCCCCTGGAAGCCCATTCCCGGCAAAGGCGAAGTGATCCTCGCCCATTCGATCCCGCCCAGACAGGATAATCCGTCTGCGACGCCCGTTATTCCCCAGCCCACAGGTTATCGGATCGACGACAATCGCCCGCTTTACGGGATTGAGGCCGACACGTTTGCTAACTGTGTGTTAGATTCTGCAGACGCGTTTGTGTCCAAAAGCGACACGCTGGGTAATATGGCGTGTCTGGAGTTGATTCGCAGTCAGATCGCTTAAATGGAGTTGCAGAAACACATGTCGACGAAGATCGCACTTATCACGGGCATTACCGGGCAGGACGGGTCTTATCTGGCCGAACTTTTGCTGGACAAGGGATACGAAGTCCACGGCATCATCCGCCGAAGCAGTTCGTTCAATACTGACCGCATCGAACACCTCTACAAAGACCCCCACGACGAGACCCGCAAATTGCATCTGCACTACGGTGATCTCACCGACGGCATCGGCTTGCGCGAAGTGCTCTCCCGCGTGAAACCGGCAGAGATTTACAACCTCGGCGCCCAGTCGCATGTGCGCGTCAGCTTTGACCAGCCGATCTATACGATGCAGACCGATGCGCTGGGCACGATGAATCTGCTCGAAGCCATCCGAGACGTGCAAAACACGACCGGGTCAAAGGTGCGATTCTATCAAGCCAGCAGCAGCGAAATGTACGGCAAAGTCGTCGAGACGCCGCAGACTGAAAAGACGCCGTTTTATCCGCGCTCGCCCTATGCATGTGCGAAGGTGTATAGCTTCTGGCAGACGCTGAACTATCGCGAAGCGTACGACATGTTCGCGTGCAACGGGATCCTGTTTAACCATGAATCGCCCCGTCGTGGCGAGACGTTTGTAACCCGCAAGATCACCCGCGCCGCCGGTCGGATCAAGGAAGGTTTGCAGAAGAAGCTATTCCTGGGCAATCTCGACGCCAAGCGTGACTGGGGCTTTGCCGGCGACTATGTCGATGCGATGTGGCGGATGCTACAGGCGGAAAAGCCCGACGATTATGTCGTCGCCACTGGCGAAACCCACTCGGTTCGTGAATTCCTCGACGAAGTCTTCGGGCATCTGGACCTGAACTGGAAGGACTTTGTCGAAGTCGATCCGCGCTATTTCCGCCCGACCGAAGTCGATCTACTCCTCGGCGACGCTGCCAAGGCGCAAAAGGAACTGGGTTGGACGCCGAAGGTGACGTTCAAGGCGCTGGCGAAGATGATGATCGAATCGGACTGGGAAATCGCCAGGAAAGAATCGTATCTCGCCAAGCGAAAGTAACGCGACGCGTTACTACCCCGGCTGAGGCAACCGACCGTCACCCAAACCAATCTCAGGCTTGGTCTCATCCGGCTTCGGAGCGATCGTCACCGAGCGCTCCGGTGTGGCCGGTGGGAGCATGTCGCTGACGGTTGGCCGCGTCAATTCTTCGCCGTGCATGATTTTGTCGACGTCGTTGGTATCCAACGTCTCGTACTTCATCAGCGCCTTGGCGATCGCGTCGATCTTGTCCTTCTGCTGAGCCAGCAGATCATTGGTCTGCTGATAGAGATCGTCGATCAGTCGCTTCACTTCATCGTCGATGATCTGCTGGGTGTGGTCGGAGTGTTCCTTGCCACCAAACCCACCGAAACCGGCGATGCGATTGTCGTCTTCGCCGTAGAAAACAAAGCCCAGCTTATCGCTCATGCCCCATTCGGCGATCATCTTCCGCGCGATGCCGGTGGCTTGACGGATATCGCCCATCACGCCCGAATTGACATCGCCTGTGAACATTTCCTCGGCGATTCGCCCGCCAAACGCCATCTTGATAAACGCCACGCACCACTTGCGGTTGTAGTTGTAACGATCCTTCTCCGGCAGCGTCATCGTCGCGCCAAGCGCATGCCCGCGCGGGATGATCGTCACCTTATGGATCGGATCGGCATCGGGACGAAGCAGGTACTGCACGACCGCATGGCCGGCCTCGTGATAGGCGGTGGCGAGCTTTTCTTTCTCGTCCATCGCCCGACTGCGATTGGCTCTGCCGAAACGCACCTTGTCGCGCGCCTCTTCCAGATCGACCTGTTCGATAAAGTCCTTGTTCGCCAGGGTCGCACCCAGCGCGGCCTCGTTGATGATCGCCGCCAGATCCGCACCGGAGAATCCGGGGGTCGCCCGCGCCAGACGCGTCAGATCGACGTTCGGCCCGAGCTTTACCTTGCGGCTATGCACTTTCAGAATCTCAACACGGCCCTTCACATCGGGCAGCGGCACATACACTTGTCGATCGAACCGACCCGGACGAGTGAGTGCAGGATCGAGTACGTCCACGCGGTTGGTCGATGCGACCACGATCACTTGGTCGTTGCTGTCAAAACCGTCCATTTCGACGAGGATGGCGTTGAGGGTTTGTTCTCGTTCATCGTGCCCGCCGGAGCTAAAGCCCGATCCGCGCCGACGCCCGACGGCATCGATTTCATCGAGGAAGATAATGCACGGGCTGTTGTCCTTGGCCTGCTTGAACAGATCGCGCACGCGCGACGCACCCACGCCGACAAACATTTCGACAAAATCCGAGCCGCTGATGGAGAAGAACGGCGCGTCGGCCTCACCGGCGATGGCTTTGGCGAGCAGGGTTTTGCCCGTGCCCGGTTCACCGACGAGCAGCACGCCGCGCGGGATTCGCCCGCCGAGGCGTTGGAACTTCTTGGGGTTACGTAAAAACTCGACAATCTCGCTGACTTCTTCCTTGGCCTCTTCCACACCCGCCACATCATCAAACGTGACATTCGTGTGTTCTTTGCTGGTGATCTTGTGACGCGATCGGCCGAAGTTGCCGAGCATTCCACCCGCGCCGCCGGAATTGCGAAGCTGTCGCACGAAGATGAACCAGATCACCGCGAACACCAGCAGCCACGGGATAAGCGTGATCAGTATGCCGGTGAGCATGTTGTTCGGGTTCTCGGCCTTGATGGTCATCGCCCGGACTTTGCCAGCACTGTCTTTGACCAGATGCTCGGCAAAGTTCCCTGACGATGTGGCACCGAAGGGGAATACCACGCGAAACTCAGTGACACTTTGCCCGTTGGGAAGCGTCGCGGGTTGGTTGTCTGCCAGTTTTCCCGTCAGTTCGTCGCCGGTGATGGTCAGTTGCTGGATATCCCCGCGATCGAGCTTGGTATAAAACTCATCGAGCGAGATTTCTGATCGGGTCGGTCCCTGATTCTGCAAATAGAGGAACAGCAGGATCGCGACGCCGATGAATAAAACCCATCCGAATACGCCGCGACCGAATCGCATGCCTCCGCCGGGCGGGGTGGGTCGTTGACGTCGTGCGTTGGGGTCTCTGGCGGGTTTCTCGTCTTGCTCGTCAGCCATGTCGTTATGCTCTTTCGTTCACAAGTCCATTCGCGTGGGACGCACGCACTCCTAAGAGTATACGCGATCCGCTCCGGATTCTACGCCGGGCGGGTGCCAAAGGTGCGAAAAAGGGAGCAGAGCTTGGGGCATAGCGGGAACCCGTGATTTGTGGCTCGTGGTCCGTGGTTCGTGAAACACCGGATTCGGTCCTGTCTCCTGACTCCTGTCTTCTGACTGCCTCCTGCCCACTGCCTACCGCCCACTCCTTTTCACTTGTTGCATTTGTTGCATCGGCTTTTGTCGATATGAAAAACATAACTGCTGGCCGCCGCGTGACTTGTCGGTTTTGACACCCCTCAGGTGTTGCGCGCCCGCGTGCAACTGTTGCAACTCCTACCTTTCCGGCCGGGGTTCAAGCCTTCTTATGAACTTGTGAGAGAGCGACGCCGCGCGGGGAAACACGATGACGCATCCCCAAACGCAGCGAAGTACGACCAGGTGACTATATCCCCGAAAAGCTAAAAAGTCGGCGGCAAAATCAGGCCAATTCGCCGATTTCTCGCATCCCCTGACACCA
>JBGSMH010000320.1:0-5835 GCA_041740275.1 Phycisphaerae bacterium | reverse complement strand
GCGCGTGTCCTTAAGACCGAAGTCTTCCGCGTCTTCTATACACCGGCAAGTAACGCGGTGAACATGATCAAGCCGGTCCTCTCCAGCGACGCCCAGGTGTCGTTCTCCCAGCCAGCCGTCAGCGGCATTGGCACGGGGACTGGCGATGTGGGCGGCAATAGTCATGCCGTCGAGGACATGATCGTCATCACCGACTACACCGAAAACCTTGAGCAAGTCGCCAAGGTACTCAAGGAAGTCGATCGTCGCCCGCAGCAGATCCTGATCGAAGCGACGATCCTCCGCGCCGGTTTGAGCGAAGACAATGCTTTGGGCGTTGACTTCAATCTGCTGGCCGGCGTGAAGCTGAGCAACATTCTCTCCAACAACTCCGGCCAGATTACTGGGGCAAATACCGGTTCGATCAGTGGTAGTAACGCCACCTCGGTCGGAACAGGAAACTCGTTTTCATCCAGTGTCCCCGGCGGGCTGAAAGTCGGGTTTGTTACCGACAACGTCTCAGTCTTCCTTTCAGCGCTGGAAGGTGTCACCGACACCGTCGTCCTGGCGAATCCGAAGATTCTGGCTCTGAATAAGCAGAAGGGCGAAGTGATCGTCGGGCGTAAGGATGGTTATCTGACCACGACAGTGACCGAATCCAGCACCGTGCAAACGGTTGAGTTTCTGGATACCGGTACGCGGCTGATCTTCCGCCCGTTCATCGGCGACGACGGGTATGTTCGTATGGAAATCCACCCCGAAGATAGCTCCGGCGGTCTGACGGGCGCGAACCTGCCGTTCAAGATCACCACCGAAGTGACCAGCAATATCATGGTCAAGGACGGAAACACCGTCGTCATCGGCGGGTTGTTCCGTGAATCGTCTGAAACCGCCCGATCACAAACCCCCGGTCTGGGCAACCTTCCCCTGGCCGGTGCGTTGTTCCGCCAGCAGCGGGATCGCACGGTTCGCGAAGAAATCATCATCATGCTCACCCCGCATGTGATCAAAGACGACGCCGCCTTCAGCGCCGCCGCCGAGCAGATGGCCGCCGACGGAGAGATGCTCCGCATCGGCGTCCGCAAAGGGATGATGCCCTGGGGCCGTGAACGCCTGGCGGAGATGGCGTACGAGTGCGCCCAGACCGAGCTGAAGAAGCCTAATCCTGACATGGAAAAGGCGATGTGGCACCTCAACAGCGCCACGAATCTGAATCCCAAGTTCTCCGAAGCGATCAAGCTCAAGGAGAAAGTCACCGGCCAGACGCTGACGATGAGTGACAATAGTTCGATGCGTACATTCCTGCGTCGTCAGGTGATGGCGGATCGGGAAAAGGGTCTCAGCGCCGAATCGCTCCCGCGTCGCGCTCCGATCGAACGGCCTGAACCGGCGACTCAGCCGGCGATGGAACAGGGTGCCGATCTGTCGGATATCCCTGCTGATGTGATCGAAGCACCCAAGCCGACGTTGGCAACGGTTGAGCCCGCACCCGCGACTCAGCCGGCGGTCAGCACCAAAATCGATCTTGAATCGTTGATCGTGCCGGTACCGGAAGCCAAACCGACTGTGGAGTCGGAAACGCAGACCACCGTCACCGTTCTGGAGTGAGATCAAGACCGATCGAATGGAGTAGCAAGACCATGAGCAAGACTTTCAACATGATCAAAAGCCTCCTTCTTGTCAGTGCGGTAGTCGCAGCCACCTGTGGCTGCGACTCCGCACCCAAGAAAGACCCGACGCAAAAAGAGGCCGCCGTCAAACAGTGGAATCAGGCGCGGGCGGGCGTGATGCACAGCCTGGCGAGCGACCAGTTCAAGACGGGCAATTTCGATAAAGCCCGTGCAACCGTCGATGAGGCGATGGGGATCGATCCTGACAACGTCCATCTCCGCATCCTTTCGGCACAAATCTCGATCGAACAGAACCGCCTCGATCTGGCCGACAAGCAGTTGGCCGAGGCGTTGAAGCGCGACGAGAAGAACGCCGAGGCGTTGTATCTGTCGGGCGTTGTTGCACAGCGCTGGCAGAAGATGGAACAAGCCCTCGACTATTACGTCCGCGCTTCTGACGCTCAACCCGCCGAGTTGGCGTACCTGCTGGCGCGGGCGGAGATGCTGGTCATGTTGGATCGTCGCCCCGAAGCGATGAGCGCGGTTAAAGACAAACTGATCTATTTTGAGCACTCAGCGGCACTTCGCGATGCGGTGGGGCAGTTCTACATGAACGAACGCCAGTTCACCGAGGCCGCCGATATGTTCCGGCAAGCCAGCGTGCTGGCAACGGATGATCTGGGCATTCGCGAACGCCTGGCGTCCGCCCAATTCTTCGCCGGCGACTATCAAGCGGCGGCGGATACGCTCAGCAAATTGCTGGCAACCGACACCTATCGTGATCGCGCTGAACTGCACATCATGATGGGCGAATCGCACCTGCAACTGCGGCAGAACGTTGACGCCCGCCAATCATTCGCAACTGCAACTGAACTAAATGCCGCTTCCGTGCCTGCCTGGATGGGCTTGGGCAAAGCGGCTTTGGCGATGAATGACCTGCGTCGTGCCGATGGAGCCGTTCGCCGCGCAATCTCGCTGGCACCCGAAAACGCAGACGCCCAACTGATGCTTGGCTATCTGCGGATGAAGGAAGAGCGTTTTGATGACGCGGTGCGCGCATTTGATACCGCCAGCCGACTGGATCCGACCGATTCGGTCGGGCTGTGCATGATCGGACATATCCACGAATCGCGTGGTAAAGCCGACGAAGCGCTGGTCTGGTACGGCCGGGCACTGAAAGTGAACCCGCGCGACCAGATGGCCCTTCGCATGATGGCGACGGCGCAGATCGGTGAATAAGAAAGCTCAGGTGTGGTGGTGCTGCGTTCTCAGGCGTTGATCATATTTTCGATCACGATGTTGCTGGCTGGTGTGGCATTGGTCGCACCAGAGATGTACGAGGAATTGCCGCAGTTTGGCGAGTCTCGATTCGTCAACATGGCGGCGTCGGTGCTGGTGCTTTTGGGTGGGGTATGCGGATTGCTTGCCCATCGCCAGATGCGTCATGCCTGCCGAGTGCTGGCGTCAAAAGTTCAAACATCGCTATCAACTGGCGAAATGCTCGCCAATGCCGACCCGGCACTTCAGCCACTGGTCCGTGCCAACAATTCACTTCTACTGTCAGCGGGTAATCGGGTGTCAGAGGCCAACCGCAAGGTGCGCGAGCTGGAGATTCAGCTCAAGGTCGTGCAACTGGAGCGGGAACATGCCGAATCCATCCTGCATTCGATTTCTGATGCGGTATTGGTGACAGACCCCTGGGACGAACTGGTGCTGGCCAACGAATCTGCGGCACGGGCGTTGGATTTTCAGATCGCCGATTCGCTTCGCAAACCGCTGGATCAGATGCTTCGCGATCAGAAGTTGATCGGGATGATCCGTGAAACCCGCGCCAGCAAATCGACCGGCGGGCGGCGTGTGGTCGAACATCGCACCCATATCAACGGGGCCGAACGCACCTACAAAATCACGCTCTCCTGTCTCGCCGGCGATGCCCAGGCCGGTAGCGGCGTGGTGGCGGTCATGCACGACATCACCCACGAGGCCGAAGTCGCGCAGATGAAAAATGACTTTGTGAGCCATGTCAGTCACGAATTACGAACGCCATTGGCGAGCATCAAGGCGTATGTCGAGATGCTGATTGACGGAGAAACCGACGACGAAAAGCAAAAGGCCGAGTTCTATGACGTGATCCAGAACGAGGCCAACCGCCTCGGGCGGCTTATCGACAATATTCTGGATATCAGCCGCATCGAATCGGGTGTGGTGAAGATCAACAAACAGCCCCTGAGCGTGCCGCTCGTGGTCAAAGAAGCGGTCGAAATCATCGCGCCACAAGCGTCCGGTAAGCGAATCACCCTCAAAGAAAACATCTGCCCGGCGATTTATCAGTGCGACGCCGACCGGGACATGATCCATCGCGCGGTACTCAATCTATTGAGCAATGCCGTCAAATACACGCCCGAAGGGGGCACACTATCGGTCGTGGCAGAGGTGGATGAGACCGAAAAACGGATCACCGTAAAAATATCTGACACCGGCGTAGGAATTCCACCAAAGGACCTGCCTTACGTGTTCGATAAGTTTTATAGAGTCGAAGCGAACAACCGAATGGCCAAAGGGACAGGGCTGGGGTTGTCGCTGGTGAAGCATATCGTTGAAGGCGTCCACCACGGCCGCGTATCGGTCGAAAGCACGGTGGGTGTCGGCAGCACGTTCAAGATCGAGTTGCCGCTCTGTTGAGCGAGTGACACAACGGGGAGCGGATGGTCGGACCCATGGAGATGTTTGATGGACCCGAAAACGATTCTCGTCGCCGATGACGAAACACACATCCTGAATGTTGTCTCGCTGAAGCTGCGCAATGCCGGTTTTCGCGTTATTTGTGCGCGGGACGGGCAGGAAGCATTGGAGTTGGCACAACAGGAAATGCCCGATCTGCTGATCACGGATCACAACATGC
Organism: Phycisphaerae bacterium; assembly: GCA_041740275.1. Lineage (GTDB taxonomy): Bacteria > Planctomycetota > Phycisphaerae > Tepidisphaerales > Tepidisphaeraceae > BPJO01. The sequence goes on along the minus strand of JBGSMH010000320.1, from coordinate 1,344 downwards.
CGCGTATGACCGGGCTGGAATTGTGCCAGCAACTGCGGGCCGACGCGCGATTTGCCAAGATGCCCGCGATCATGCTTTCGGCGCGTGGGTTTCAGCTTGAGGACAGCGACACCGCCGCCAGCGGGATCGTGCGGATGATCAGCAAACCCTTCAGCCCGCGTGAGTTGCTCAGCGCGGTGGATGGCGTGCTTGCCGCCTGAGGAACAACCATGATGACCGAACAATCCAACCCTCGATGCAATCTGCCCGCCCATGTCTATGAGGCGCTGGCGAAGCGATTTCGTGGCAGCGGACTTTGCTTCGTGGTTTTGCACCCCGATGGAACGCTCGCTTACACCGATCAATCGGCCCCCACATTTTTTCAGCGTTTTGCGATCCCGCTCCTCAGCTATAGCGAGTGCGGGACGCAGTTCTTCGGTTCGGCATTGCCGATCATATCGCTCGACGACCATGTCAATATCTGCCAGCCCATTCCCGGCACGATCATGGCGGCGTTTGCGTACGCTGAGCGGAAACAGTTGATGGCGATCGTGGCGCTGATGGGCCGTAGCGAACAGTTTCAGATCGAAAGCAGCACACAATCGCTCTGCAAACAACTCGGCATCGACAGTGACTGGCTCGCCCAGGAAGCGCACAAGACCCCGGCGTTTGATGCCTCGGCGATCCAGCATGAGGCACGCCAGCTCGCCAACATGCTACGTGATCAACTTCGTCTGGCCGGCATGGAGCAGGAAGTCGAATCGCTCTCCACACAGCTATCGAACACCTACGAAGAACTGAACCTGATCTATCGCGTTTCCAGCGGGATGAAGGTCAACCGATCGCCGGGTGAGTTCTTCAAACAGGTTTGCCTGGACTTGATGGATGTGATCGAGGTTCGCGGGACGGGCGTGATGTTGCGAACCGAATCGATCGAACATCGCGAGCCGGTCCTCTATGGCAGCACCAGCCTGCCGCCGGGCGCGGTGCATCGACTGTCTGACCAACTGGTCAAACACCTGGAAACGCGCAAATCCGCGATTGTCATCAACGACCTCTCCCAGGATCCGGCCTACAACTGGATCAGCGCCAATGCCCAGCAACTGCTGGCCGTGCCGTTGCAGCGCGATGAGAAAGTGTTGGGATGCTTGTTCGCATTCGACAAAACCGATGGCGATTTTGATTCAGTCGATGCCAAACTGCTGACTTCCATCGCCAACGAGTCGGCGATCTATCTTCAAAACGCGATTCTCTTCGAAGACGTTCGCGGGCTGATGATGGGCCTGCTGCACAGCATGGTCAGTGCGGTCGATGCCAAGGACGCCTATACCTGCGGGCACAGTGAGCGGGTGGCGTTGGTGGCGC
>JBGSMH010000319.1:0-2551 GCA_041740275.1 Phycisphaerae bacterium | reverse complement strand
GTTGATCATCGAGCACGCGATCGTCCGCCCGACGAATCTGTCTGCGATCAATCTGGCGTTCTTCACGATCAACGGGATCATCAGCCTGGTGCTGGGGGCGCTGGGCGTGATGGATGCGCTGATCTAAAATACGACTATCGTGACGGCGTGGTCTGCACCGATTTATCAAAGATCGCGACCTTTTGGCGCACCTGTCGGGCGGCGACGCGATCGCCGGCGTCGTCGAGCAGGAAAGCGTATTTGACGCCGATCTGGCAATACGGCGCGTACGCCGCAAACGCCGACGGCGACGGGCGTGGCACGCGGGCAAAGACCTGCTCATAGATCGCCAGCAGCCGCTTGCCCTGCTTCTCTTCACGCAAGAGATCATCCGTCAATTGCATCGCTTCCATCACCGCTGGCCCGGAATACAGATGATTGGTCAACACATCGCCCCAGGCCGCGATCGCGCGATCGGTCTGCTTGAGTCCGCGAAACTTCTTGCCCTGCTCGATCCGGATCGACGCCACCAGATCGGGCCTTTGTTTGAAGACGCCGACGAGCTTGTCGAGCAGTTGGATTTGCTCAATATTGCTTTTGCCCGAGATCATCTTCAGGTAGACCTGATACGCCAGATCGGCGTACTGTTTTGAGGCGAAGGATTCGACGACGCCCGCGATCTGATCGGCCTGCTGATCCGTCAATTTGCCCGCCGCCCCGAGTTCGGCGAGTTTGTGCCACGCCAGCCGATCGCCTGCCGACAGATTGATCGCCGACAGGAGCAGATCGACCTGCTTCTCAGGTTCCAGCAGATCCACCGACCGCACCATCGCCAGCGCCTTCATCCGCTGGACGGGTGTGGTGTTTTGAAGCTCACCCAATAGCGCGGTTTCGCTTTCGCTGATCGTGCTGCGGGTTTGCGGATCGGCGACTTGGCCGGTCCAGTAGAGTTGGTGTTCGTATCGGCCGGAACGGAGATTCCAGACCAGCGACTTGCCGCGTCGGTCCAGATACCCGACCCACGCGTGCACTGCTTCCCCGCCGCCCCCTTGGCCGATGATGGTGAGCGACGGCACACCCAAGGTTCGTCCTACCTGCGTCGCATAATACGCTTGATCCGAGCATATCCCGCCAAGCCGTTGCAGGTTTTCCAGGGTATAGGCGACCGCGCCGACTTTGCGATCCGCACCCTGATAAAACGCGTCGGTATCGTAAGGCACTTCAAAATAGATGCCCCCGACATCCCCGCGATTGCCGTAGCGGTTCCAGACCCATTTGATTTCTTCGCGCGACACCGCCAGATCGACGATGTAGGTCTGCAACTGCCACGGCACTTCTTTAAGATTAAATCGCAGCCGACTATTGGCGCGGGTGAAATAGCTGTAAAGCCAGACCGCCCAATCGCCTCGGGCATCGTCGTCGCCGGTCGCTTGCGATGCCGGTGCGTCCCACACCACCACCAGCGCCGCCACCAATTCAGGCCATTTCTCCATCGTCTCGCGATCGGTGCGATAAAGCGCCCGCAGCACATTCAACACCTTATCGGGCTGATCGGTCGGGCCGATCGCCAGCGACACCGTGCGCGACAAATTGGGCTGACGGATCAGCCACGCCACGCACTTTTTATCGAGGTCTTCCTTCAGTTCGACTCGAGAGAAAAACGCTGCGAACCGATGCCACGCCGCCAGCTCGATCAGCCGGGCGTCGGTCGTCTCCTTGGATTCCAATGCCAGCTTCAGTTCCGCCGCCAGCGGCTCGACCTGCTCGGCCAGCTTCCCCTCCTCCACCGCAGTGGCCAGCTTTTCCGACCAATCCTGCGCCGCGGCGACAGTCGTCAGAAGCATGGTCAGGAGGATGGACGTGACAAATCGCATCTGAAGTAGTTTACCCAACTCCGCTGGCAAAACGTAAGGGAAAGCTCAATTCTGGATCATCTTCATCAGCCGTTCGGTCACCTGGGTGGCTTTGCTATCGAAATCCATGACCTGCACGCCCGGCCCGCGCGGACGCCAGCGGACCGGGTCGCTGGTGGGCCCGAATAAAGCGATCGTCGGTTTGCCGAGCATGGCGGCCAGATGTGTCGGTCCCGAATCATTCCCGACATACCCCGCACTGCGGGCGATCGTCTCCGACAGTGACAACACGCTGTCAGGCGTGACGACCTCGCCTGCGTTTTTCAGATCGCTGATGACCCGATCCGAAAACTGCTCGCGCTCGACCTCGCCGATCGTAAATACCGGCTCACAACCGGCTTGGCGGATCAATCGAGCGACTTCAATAAACCGTTCGATATCCCAATTCTTTCGCGCAGCCCCGCTGCCGGGGTGGAGTACGATTCGCTTGCGCGCCGGATCGGGCTGGGTCGTCGCGACGCCCTGGGCATCAATCAATCTTTGCACCTGCTCGGCCGCGCTTTGCAGCACCGGCCAGTCCGTCAACTGCTGTAAATGGTGCGCCCAGACGTGCGTCCCCTCGGGCGGATTCGGTGACACATGTATCACCGGCACATCGGCAAACTTCCGCAAATTGCCAATGAATCGCTCATCCCGATTCTGCGAAAAAACGATCCCCA
>JBGSMH010000318.1:0-4099 GCA_041740275.1 Phycisphaerae bacterium | reverse complement strand
GGCCGCGATCATAGAGCGTGACCGAGGCGCGCACGCCGGTGCCGACTTCGGTGAAGTTTAGACCGATTCGGTCGGCCTTGCCAACCCCGTCGTACTTGGCCATCACCACTTTTGACATATCCACGCCGACGGTTCGGCCATGGTTGATGATGATCCGGCCGACCGGGTTATCGACCAGACGGGTTAAAAATCCCGTCTTCATCCCCAGCCGTGCCAGGGCGTAAGCGACGTTATATTCGCCGCCACCCACCCACACTTCCAGCGTCGGGGAAAACTCGATTCGCCCATGGCCAGGCGGGCTGAGGCGCACCATACATTCGCCCAGAGACATCAGATCAAATTGACACGAAGCGGCATCGCGGAGGTTCAATGACATAGTGCCGGAAAATGTACGACAAAAAACCCGATTGTCGAGCGGCGGCATGTTGTCGCAGTTGTAGGGGTCGCGATTTTCATCGACTTACCCGAACACGCGGAGCTCACGATGTCATGAAGGAGTCACGAAGGAACGCGAAGGAATGCATGATTCCTGCAGGGTCCGCAAGTACTCGTGCGGACCGTTCCTCGCACAATGGTCAGAGGTGTTCTCTGGACGGAAGAATTACGAGACAGGATGATATCCATCCATGAAGTTTGCGACGCCCATCCTGATCGGCGCACTGTTTGCGGGCGTGAGCTTTGCCTTGCGGGAACGTTGGGGAAATGGCGCTGGCTTGTGGTTCGTCGGCGTTCTACTGACGCTGTGGTTCGTGGCTTGGCTCGTCACGAAGCATTTCGAGAAGAAGCTTCGCGAGCGAGGCATTGAGATTCCAGACGAGGATGGATAACCCGCCGTCGGTGGGGGAACATGGGCTGGGTAGCCCATGCCACGTTGCATCCGTGTTTATCTGAATCCACCCGTGCCACCCGCGCGCCAAACGGCATTAACCATTGACATCGCTGCGGCCTTGGCGTCACAATCCCATAGGATCGCCGGAATGCCAATCGGTAGCACCGGTCAGTTTACGGAAGGTTTTCTAACGCAGGCGGTACATTTTCCATGGTAATCCGCGAGGCTGACGGACAGCTTGACATCTCCGGTTCGCCGGCAGAACTGAACGCGATCGCGGATCAGTTTGAACGGCTATCTGCCGGCGGGTCGGTCTCGGTCAACGCCGACGCCGCAGCCGACCCGCGTCCGTACAACCGCTGCCTGGCGTCGCTGGAGGCGCGAGTCACAGACGGTCCGGTCCGGGTTGCGCTGTCGGGCGACCGCGTCGTGGTAACGGCCAGCGTGCCGATGATGCAGATATTCGCTTCATACTTCCGTTTTGATGTGGGCGCGCCTCGCGGGACGCACGTGCATCACGAATGGTTCGACGGCAACGATTACGTCGTGAGGGACTCGACGCCACTGGTCGTAAGCGTTTGCTAACCCGCCGACAAGGAATCCTGCACCCGCTCCACCCCGCGACCCACACGGCACGGCGAATACGACGTACCGTGCCTCCCGCCTGCTCTTCTCCTCTGGCATTAACTCGCGCCTCTTCGCCTCGTCGCGCCTTCGCGTACTCCGGTGTGTGCGAAGGGGCGAAGAGTCGCGAACCGATTACCGACTGACAGTATTGTGTCAGTGGATCCAAAAATCGGCGGATTTGCCTGATTTTGCCGCCGACTTTTGACGGTGGCGGGAATATAGTTGGCCTGTGAACGCGCTGCGTTTGGGGTTTGGCAAGTAAAAAGAAAGTCTCGATCTCCGGCCGGAAAGGTAGGAAATGCAACAGTTGCACGCTGGCGCGCAACACGCGAGAGGAGTCAGAATCGCTAAGTATCGTGGCAGAAGAAAGTTACGTTTTTCGTATGGGTCAAAACGGATGCAACAAATGCAACAAATGAAAAAATCGCGAGTTGTTGCAGCGTTAAAGCCACGGTTGTTACGTCACCGGTTCCAGGTCGGCGTCGCAATTGAGGTCGTTGCAGAGTTTATCTAGTTCGGTGCGAAGGGTGCGGAGCGAGACTTTGGGCGGGATCGTCATCTTGATTTCGCACATGAAAATCAGGCTGCCGGCAAACGCGGCGCTTTCCTGCCAGGCCGAGAGTTCTTCGATATTGATGCTGAAACTGCGGAGCAATCCGGTCAATTTAGCGACAATGCCCGGCTGGTCGCTCGAATAGGTTTTGAGTCGGTACGCCAAACCCTCCGGCGGGGGTTGCTGCTGTTTCTGGGGGATGATCGCGACCGTCAGCCCCATCGACTCGCCAACGCCGGGCAGATCGCGGGTGATCTTGGTGGCAGCGGCATCGGTGTCGACTTCCAGCAGGATCATCAGCGAAAACTGCCCGCGCAGATTAACCATGCGGGTGTCGAGGATGTTGGCGTTGGCGTCGTGCAGGTGTGCGGTAAGTTCGCCAACAATGCCCGGGCGATCGGGTCCGACGGCGGTGATGACCAGTTGTGACATGGCGGGGATGATACACCCGATCGGCTGGATTTCGAGAACAGGGTTTCACGCCGCGACCGGATTCGGGGCGTTGACGACAGGATCGGCCTCACGCTGGCGAATCTGATCAACGGTGCGCTCGATCGCGGCGAAGGCCTCGATCACCATCGGATCGAACTGCGTTCCGGCCCCGTCGATGACGGTTTGCAGGGCCTGCTGATGCGAAAACGCCAGTTTGTAGGATCGCGCGCTGGTCAGTGCGTCGTAGACATCCGCGACCGACACGATCCGTGCCGACAGCGGGATATTGTTCCCCGCCAGTCCGTTGGGATAGCCTCGGCCGTCCCAACGTTCATGATGTGCCATCGCGATTTCGCGGCCCATTTTCAGGAACTCGCAGCGGTTGCCGTCGGTGATGACGCTGGAAAGTGTTTCGGCTCCGATTACCGTGTGGCGTTTCATCAGATCGTATTCACCGGCGGTGAGTTTGCCGGGCTTCATCAGGATCGAATCCGGGATCGCCACCTTTCCCAGATCGTGCAAAGCGGCGGTGCGGTAGATCAGTTCAACGAATCGCGAGTCGATCTGTCCGAAATGGGTTCCCATCTCATAGATCGCCTGGGCCAGTTCGCGGGAATAGAGACGTACCCGCTCCACGTGGCGGCCGGTACAACTGTCGCGGGATTCGGCGAGTTTGGCCATCGCGATGATCGCGTCGTCACGCGTGTCGATCGAGACCATCCGCTCGGCATTGCGCACTCGAAGCGACAACTCAACCGCGTCGGGTGGCGTGATCAGATAGTCGTCGGCACCGGCACCCAGCAAATTGTTGATCGTCTCCTGATCGCGCGAATTCACCAACGCCATGATGAACAGGTACTGTCCGAGCCCCATTTTTCGCGCGATGCGGATGACATCGGTCGAATCCAGGTCAGGCAGGGTCTGGTTAATCAGCATCAACTGCGTCTGGCCGACGCGGATGCGATCCAGCGCTTCAAACGCGCGTACCGAACGGGACACCGCGTGTCCCGCCGACTGCAATTGTTGTTCGAATTGGCGGCCAAGACGTTCGTCTGGCTCTACCACTAGAATGTGCATACGACGCCGATCCTTTGTAGGCTTATCGACCGTGCGATACAACGACTGTAGTACCGCACGATTACCACACCGGACCAAGGTCCGATATCAGGAGAACGCACTATGGATTTTCAACTTCTTAAGCAACTGACCGAAACCCCCGGCATTCCTGGACGTGAAGAACGCGTCCGCAAACTGGTCGAAAAAACGATCAAACCGCTGGCCGACGACATTCAGACCGACGCGATGGGCAATCTGATCGTCACCATCCGCTGCGGGAAAAAGAACGCCCAGAAAGTGATGCTGGCGTGTCACATCGACGAAATCGGTTTTTACGTGAAGCATGTCGATGACAAGGGCTATCTGAAGCTCAACAACGCCGGTGGATTTGACACGCGCAACTTGTTTGCCCGGCGCGTGCTTGTGCAAACCAGCGGCGGGGCGGATCTGGTCGGTCTGCTCACGCCCGGCGGGCGACCGATCCATATCGCCAAGGATGAGGACAAGAAAAAGATCCCCGAAGTGGGTGAGTTTTACGTCGATCTTTGCCTGCCCGCAGATCAAGTCAAAGCCCAGGTCCGTATCGGCGATCCGGTGACGCT
>JBGSMH010000317.1:0-6670 GCA_041740275.1 Phycisphaerae bacterium | reverse complement strand
CCCCGCCGGCGTCATGCCCGCCGCCGGCCGGACGAGTTGGAGTGTGCGTATCGCCGTTGGACAGAGCGGCGTCGCGTAGCGGCCGTCTCGCTCGACCTTTGTCGCTATTTCTTCCTCACATCACGCTCTCCACCACCCCTGACATATAGGTGTCAGGGGGTGGGTCTAGAAGGTGACACTTCGCGCGGATATTTTCGACCGATCGAATCCGTTGTGTTACGGTCACCCACTCGATAACTGAGGAGATTCGCATGCTCGCGTTGATGACGATCCTTGCCGTTCTTGGAATTAGTGGCACTGCCGTTTTTCTGGCCCTGTGGCTTTCAGCACAAAGCAGCCACCAGAAGGAAATGAAGGTTTACGTCACTGCGGCAACCGAGAGTGCGGCTACAAACGACGTGCTGACGCTCGAGAATGAACAGCTTCGTGCGCGTAATACACGCCTAGAGCGGTTTGCCCGCGTCGTCGACGCCGAGGAAGCAGCCAAACGGCTGATCCTTGAGGCGAAGCGTCGGATTTCTGTTGTGGAGGAGCAACTCAAGCGATTTTCGACCCAGACGCACGAGTCGGCTAAACGGGAGACCGATCAGGCGGCATTGAAGGCAGAGACGATCGTGCGTGAGGCACGCCAGCAGGCCGAGCAAATGGCTGGCGAAGCTTACCAAGTCTTGCAGAACAAGCTGCTCTATGAGTCTGCAGTGAAGGCGATCCGCAACAAGATCGATGGCTATGGCGACGAATATCTCATTGCAACCGACACACTTCTGGACGACTTGGCCGAGGAGTTCGGCCACAAGGAAGCTGGCGCGCAACTGAAAGTGGCGCGCGCCAAATCCAAGGGAATGCTTCGATCGGGTGAGGCATCAGTGTGCGACTATACAGAAGCCAGCCGCCGCCAGACCGCCCAACGATTTGTGGTCGATGCATTCAACGGCAAGGTGGATACGGCGCTGGCGAAGGTGAAGCACGATAACGTCGGCAAGCTGGAACAGGAAATCCGTGATGCATTTGCCTTGGTCAACCTCAACGGGCAGGCGTTTAGAAATGCGCGAATCACCGAGACTTATCTCGCCGCCAGACTAGAGGAACTCAAGTGGGCGGCGATCGCACAGTATCTGAAGCTTGAATCTCAGGAGGAACAGCGACGTCTGCGCGAACAGGTACGCGAGGAAGAGAAAGCCAAGCGCGAGCGCGAGCGGGCGATCCGAGAGGCGGATAAGGAACAGCAATTGATCAAGGATGCAATGGCGAAAGCTGAGGCGGCGGCGGCGGTTGCGTCCGAGGCGCAAAAAGCCCAGTTCCAGCAGCAATTGGCCGAACTGAGTGCCAAGCTTAAGGAGTCGGAAGAACGTAATCAGCGGGCAATCTCGATGGCTCAGCAGACCCGGCGCGGATTTGTCTACATCATCTCCAACATGGGATCGTTCGGCGACAACGTATTCAAAATCGGTCTGACCCGGCGCCTGGATCCGATGGATCGCGTCTGGGAACTCGGCGATTCCAGTGTGCCGTTCGATTTCGACGTGCATGCGTTCATTTGGGCCGAAGACGCCCCTGCGCTTGAACATCAGTTGCATAAACTATTTGTGCTCAACCAGATAAACAAGGTCAATCACCGCAAGGAGTTCTTCCGCGCGAAGCTGGCCGAGATCCGCCAGGAGATTGAACGGCTCGGACTTAACGTAAAGTGGACGATGGTTGCCGAAGCGCGCGAGTACAAGGAGAGCCAGTCGATCGAGAAGCGCATCGCCGAGGACCCGGTCGCGAAGGAAATGTGGATCAACCGCCAGTTGTCGCTGGAAGGTGCTGCCGGGTTCGACGAGGGCGACGAAGACCTTTCCACCGCGTCCAAGGCACTGGAGGTGGTTGAGGAAGAGGAATTGGAGGCGGTGGCATGAGCAGCGATTCACAATCAATCGGAATACCCGACGTCGAAATCTTCACGAATGTACACGTTGCGTTGGGTACTGCGATGTGGCAGTCCCAATCGCTTGAAGACACATTGTGTGCGTTCATCGCGATCGTATTAAGAATCAAGCCTACCGACGCCGAAAAGGAGATCAGATTGCTCCTTGACACCCTTCACAGCAAGACACTCGGCAACCTAATTGCAGAACTGCGCAAGTTCAGGTCTGGAACCGCAGTATCCACGTTTGAAGCACGTCTGAACCGATTTCTGGCAGAACGCAACTGGCTGGTGCACTCGAGTTGGCGAGAACACCATTCTGACCTATATCACCTCGATCGCTCGGAACGTCTGATACTTAGACTGCGTGCGATCGACGAAGAGGCGACCGCCTTGCGACGCATTTTTGGAGAACTGGTGTTGGACTGGATGATTTCTTCCGGCTTCACACACGAAGAGATCGAGGCAGAAGCGAAGGCACGTTTGAAAGGCCTTGGCGTCCCATTTTAAGTCGCGTGATCGTTCCATGGGCTCCAAAATCGGGACGAGTCCGAATGCCAGTCATTTAAGCATTTCCACCTTGTTTTTCCTGTTGAATCAAGCGGCTCGATGCGGCAGGGCCGCAACGGCTCCAACAGAAGGTCGCACACGCCCGTCACCACCGCCAGATATCCCCTCGCGCCACACGCCGTCGGTTCTTACTGAATCGGTTCCGGCGCGACGAGCTTGGATTCGGCGGGGGGGAGGTCTTTCTTGAGGCGTTTAATGATCCCGCCCATGCGTTGTTTCACGTCGGCGTTTTGGCTGGCCAGCGATTCATCAAGCACGCTGATCGCGATCGGACCCATCGCCAGGATTGCCGCTTCGGCCGACTCGCGGTCCTTCCAGTCCTCTGCGGCGAGCTTGGCGATATGTTCCTTCACCTGCGTCACGACTGACGCGGCCGGGAAGGGTTGGGGATTGTCGTACCCGCGCACCGCCGCGACAGGGACGTCGATCGACAATCCGCCAACCAGCTTGGCTTTCAGCGATTGTGTCTGCAATGTTCCGCGGAACGTGCTCTGATCGAACATGGTGATCTGCACATCGGGCAGGCCCTCATCGGGCCTGGCCATCGAGCGGATCTCAGCGGCGTTGATCTTGAGCGTGTCGAAGGTCGTTTGCAGACTTAATTCGCCTTCCAATCGCGTGGCGATGATGTCGTCTCCCATGAGTGACAACGTCGCTTTACCCGCGCCAACATCCTCTGCCAGCGGTGCGATCTGCACTCGCGCCAGGGCGGCCAGCGCGAATTGCACTGGTGCATCGCCGCTGGTGCTGCTGAGTTTGAGCGCCCACTGCGGATTGGAAATGATGCCGCTCATCCGCGACCCATCCGACAGATAGATCTCGTGAACGCCCGATTCGGTTTTGAGATTGACGATCGCCACCTGTTGCGGCTTAAGCGACAGGGCACCGTAGCGGGTGACAAAATCGATCGGCTTGTCCGGGGCGGTGATCGCACAGCGCTCGCCGGAGCGGAGGAAGACCATCGGTTTGTCGAACGTCCATTCGGGCAGTTCTGCGCCGCCGGTGCGATAACCAAGGCGGGAGATTTGCGACAGCGGCACCTGTGTGGTTTGTCCGCTGCTGAGTTGGATGGGGATGGTTTGCGTTTCGAGGTCGCCGCCAAAGATTTCGCCATCCTGTGTGACCAGCAGTTGCCGGGCACGGAAGTCGCCGACGCTGAGCAGGCTGGCGACTTTGGCGGCAGGGAGTTCGACCTTGCCGTAGGCGGTATTGAGTTTGTAGACCTCGACTTTCAGATCGCCTCGGATCTGGTCGCCGCCGCGCAGTTCGATGATGTCGGTGCGGTCGCCGCGGAGCAGTTCGCGATCCCCGATTGAACCGGCCGATGTTCCGGAGACGTTCGCGATCACTTTGCGCAGCTCAACCGGCACATCTGACAGCAGTCTGGATTCGCGCGACTGGCCGACCCATGTTTTGGCGGCATCGATATTGTCCATCGTCCCGTGCCAGTGAACGATCGCCGACTTCTGCTTGCCCCCGACACTCAGCGAAACACTCGCCATGACCTGATTATTGCCGGGATTGTAGCGAACGGTCGGGAGCAGTTTTGATCCTTTGCCACCCCAGACGCTCATCGCCGCCCGACCCGCACCGGTGTCGGCGGCCCATCCGAGGTCGCCTTTTTTCTTCGGGTCGGTGAGCGTGTCCGCACCGTTGACGCCGTAGTTGGTGTTGGTCGTGTACTGCAGATTGACGGACTGCGGTTTGTCGCTGGTGTTCTCAAAGATATCAATGATGCGAACGATCCCGTCGTCGCTGAAGCGGAACTGGCGTTCGTGTTTGAGGTTGTTCTGCGGGCGGAAGACCATCGAGACGGTCTTGGTTTTCTCGTCGTAATTGGCCTGCTGGTTCTGCTGCTGCGGCTGTTTTCCGTTGACGTTGATCATGCCCGCTTGTGAGAAGACGGGCTGATTGCCTTGCTGCTGGAGCTGACCTTGATAGTAGACGACCCACTGGTTGCCGTTGTCGTCGGCGGCCTGGTAGGGGAGTTGGATCGTTTCAGCAAATACGATCGACCCGGTCAGAACTGCCGCCGCCACGAGAGAAAGTAGTTTTTTGTTCATAAATGTTTCCAAAGTCATTGGACGCCTTGCGGGACTCGAAGTTTCCATAAAATCGTAATCTATAATTTTCAGATGTCGAATATTTGGCTGTGGCGGGGTGTCGCAGTCTGGGTATCGCCAGATCGGGCGATCTCCTTGATTTAGGGGAAGTAGATAAAACCTATAATAATAAGCACAACACATAGAGAAAACATATGTATTTTGCGGGCCATTTCTGTTTCAAAATATTCGCGATCTTTGTAACCGGCGGGACCGTTTTGGGCGCGCCTATCGTGCGATGTTCGCGTGAAACGGTTTTGAGTCGCGGGTGCGGTTCCCGGTCACGCGTCGGAGATATTTCAGGCGGCCAAAGTGCCGCGAGGAGTTCGTGATGCGTTTGAACAAACTGATGGTCGTCGGTGCGGTAGCCGCGTTTGGCTTTTCGGCCGCAACCGTTTTCATGCAGCCGACGGTGGCGATCGCGGGTGAGAAGGCAGACAAGGCCGAGAAGAAGGAAGGCTACGCCAAGCCCACAACCGACATCGTCGATACCGCAGTCGCGGCCGGAGATTTCAAGACCCTGGCAGCGGCGCTGACTGCCGCCGATTTGATCCAGACACTCAAGGGCGAAGGACCGTTCACCGTCTTTGCGCCGACCGATGCCGCATTCGCCAAGTTGCCCGCCGGTACGGTTGAGTCGCTTCTCAAGCCGGAGAACAAGGAACAGCTCAAGGCTGTCCTGACCTACCACGTTGTGGCAGGCAAGGTGAAGGCCAAAGATGTCGTGAAGATGTCGTCAGCCAAGACCGTCAACGGCGCGGAAGTGTCGATCAAGGTCGATGGTGACAAGGTGATGGTCGGCGACGCCACCGTGACCAAGACCGACATCTGGACCAGCAATGGCGTGATCCATGTGATCGACACCGTGCTGCTCCCCCCGGCCGCCAAGTAATCCTTACCCCTCGACTTTACGCTTAACAAAGAACACGCCCGGTCAGTGATGACCGGGCGTGTCTTGTTTTTGGATTTACGACCAGACCCGATCAGGCCTGACCGACTTCGAGGCGGACGTACTTCTGCAATTCGGTGCCCTTGCTCTTGAGCATGTCATTGACCTTGCCCTTGTAGACCTCTGCGTTGATGAATTGCTGATCGAGCAGCACGCGCTCGGCGTAGAAGCTGCCCATCTTGCCTTCGGCGATCTTCTCGGCCATCTCCTGGGGCTTGCCGGTGGCTTTGGCTTGTTCGATCGCGATCTCTTTCTCGCGGGCGATCAGATCAGCGGGGACTTCGTTACGCGTCAACGCCACCGGACGGGCGGCGGCGATGTGCATGCCGAGCGACTTGATAACATCTTCTGCCACGGGCGTGCTGAACTGCATCAACACGCCGATCTTGCCTTTGCCGGCAGTGGAGTAGAGGTAGGAGCCGACGTTGCCGCTGACCGACGCGGTGCGTCCAAGCTGGACGTTTTCGCCGGTGACTTTGGAGGCGTTGGCCAGAGCATCCTTGATGCCCGCGTCTTCAGCGATGTTCGCGCTGGCGTTGGCGGCCAGAAGCGAGGCGGCCTGCTGGACGAGCTTGGCCACTTCGTCGCTCTTGGCGGTGAAGTCGGTGTTGCAGACGACTTCGACCGCGGCGGCGATGTTGCCCTGGGTCTTTACTTCGACGCGGCCTTCGGTGGCGGCGCGTTCCATGATCGACGCCTTGACGCCTTTCTTGCGAAACTCGTCGATTGCCTTCTCCACGTCGCCGCCGGTCTCGGTGAGCATCTTTTTACATTCCATCATGCCCAGGCCGGTCTTGCTGCGGAGTTCATTTACGATTGATGCGGTGATAGTTGCCATGTTGTGTTCCAGAATCTTGAAAAGAGTAAACCGCGATTTGAACGCGATAAACGCAGAACGTTCAGATCATATGAGTGATCCGCATCTGCGTTGATCTGCGCCAAATTGCGGTTTTGCGTAACTTAAAGTTAGGTCGAAGCGGGGACGGTTTCAGCGGGGGCATCGGGCGCGGCGGCGGTCTCGCCGGCGACGGCGGTTTCGACATTCGCTGTTTCAGCGGTGTCGGCATCCTTATCGGTGGCTTTGAACGCGGCCCGGCTGCTGCGACGACGGGGTTGGCCTTCGCCTTCGGTCTTGTCGTTGCC
>JBGSMH010000316.1:0-4597 GCA_041740275.1 Phycisphaerae bacterium | reverse complement strand
GATCGTCGCCGCGGATGACGTCGGTCACGTTTGCCAGCACATCATCGACAACGACCGCCAATTGATACGCGGGCGAGCGATCGGGCTTTGCAATGACGAAATCGCCGATGCGGGTGGGCAGATCAAACGACTGCTGCCCGGCAAAGCGATCGACGAAGGTGAACGTCTCGTCTGGCACCCGAAACCGCACCGCAGGCAAGCGACCGGTCTGGGCTTGCGCATCTGCGAGCGTGTCGAATCTGCCTCGACAAGTGCCCGGATAAACACTCGATCCGTCATCGGCGTGCGGGGCGCTGGACGCGGTTTCGACTTCCTTGCGCGTGCAGACACACGAATACGCGACCCCCATCTTCACCAACCGATCGGCGGCGTCGGCGTAGTGCGTTAGCGAATGGGACTGGACCGAAGGTGCGTCGTCCCAGTCGATTCCCAGCCAACCCAGATCGTCGATCGCCTGCTGAGTGGTTTCCGGCTTGATACGCGGGCCGTCGATGTCTTCGATGCGGAGGATGATTCGCCAGCCAC
Source organism: Phycisphaerae bacterium (assembly GCA_041740275.1). Lineage (GTDB taxonomy): Bacteria > Planctomycetota > Phycisphaerae > Tepidisphaerales > Tepidisphaeraceae > BPJO01. The sequence continues at coordinate 4,072 of JBGSMH010000316.1, read as the reverse complement.
AACGCCGGGCGTGTGCCCAGGTCGCCAGAAACGTGCGGGCATTACCCAGATGAAGCGCCCCGGTCGGCGAGGGTGCAAGCCGGGTTATGCGCGGGGAATTCGATCCGCTGCGCACGGCTAAAACCTCGGCTTGGCCAGAGGCAAGCCATCATCGTAGCGGATCGTTTTGATCACCTCGTCGAGCAGTTCCTTGTTCTTGTTATACGACGCAACCGTCAGTCCGATGAACTGCATCGCGAACTGATCGTGGGCGATCCCGCTGGGATAAAAGAGCGTGATGCGCCACTCAAAGCTGCGATCGGTGTCGGGTTGCGATGCGTCGCCGGACGGTCGACGCGAATCGACGATACGCAGGTCGCCAACCTGCCGCACCGTCACACTTCCGCCGACTTTTTTGGCGTCGGCGTCGTCTTTCTGGATGCGGTCCAGAAAGTTGCGGAGCGTCTCGCCGCCCATCGGATCGCGTTTGCTGAGCGAGACACGGGCTTCATCGTCGATGATGGGTGCTTCGATCATCGTCGCCAGACCGGCGGGGTTTTTAATATCGACCACTTTCCACAGATCGGGGGCATCGATCGTAAAAGGGATGACTTGCAGTTGCAGCGGTTTGCGAGGCGCTTCGAGAATCTGCTGCGTCGTAGGCCGCACGATGGGCGCAGGGACCGGCGGCGCATCGGGCGTTTCAGACGCGTTGGGCGTTGTCGGCGGGGCGTCTTCCCCGCAGCCGCCGACCCATAGCAGGCCCGCAATCATCACGACTGACGTTCGTCGAAGTGTCATGCCCGTATTGTGATTCCTAATGATTCGGCTGGCAACCATCCGGCGATCAACGACGCGGTTTTTGCATGTTGCCAAACAGCGGGTTGGTGATGTTCATGCTTTCTGCCTCGCTTGGTGCTGCTGATGCGGGCGCGGTCGGCTCCAGATCCGCCACCGGCGCGTCGGCCGGGGCGACATCGGGTTTGTACATGCGGATGTTGAACGCCTTGAGGTATTCGGTCCAGTCGCTTTCCCCGGCACTATCTTCCCCGCGCGTGTTCGCCAGCGCCATGGTCAGCTTGGCGTCCATGTTTTCGATCATGTGGACGGCAAACGCTTCGGGGGTGGCGGGGGTTTTGGGCGAGCCAAACTCCATTTCGCCATGATGCGCCAGAATGATGTGTTGCAGCACATCAATGATCGGGCGAGGGATGGGTTCGCCCAGCACGTCGGCGGCGAGTTTGGCTTTGTCCTCCAGCCACAGTGCGGCTTTGACGATATGCCCGACCAATTGCCCGCCATCGGTGTAGCCGAACGCGGTCTCGTATTTTAGCTCCCAGGTCTTGGCCAGATCGTGGATGAAGATACCCGCCAGCACCAGATCGCGGTTGAGCTTGGGATAAAACCGCACGACGGCATCGCCGACGTCGAGGGCGTTTTGGGTGTGTTCCAGCAACCCGCCGATGTAGGCATGATGAAACGACTGTGCCGCCGGGGCGCGTCGGAAGTCGGCCATCAGTTGCTCGTCATCGATAAACGCTTGCACGATCGCGGCGACGAATCGGTTCTGCAAACTCCCACACACCTCCACCACCCGGTTAAACATCGTCGGGATGTCCTTGGTGGTATGCGGCATGAGATCGCCGATTTCATACGTCCCTTCACGCGCCGGGCCCCAGGCTTCGATGATCACCTGATTGTTGTTCTGGTAATTTTCGAGTCTGCCACGGATATACATCAGCCCGTTGTCCGGAAACTGATTGAAGATCTCGCGCGTGGCGTTCCACATGCGGGCGGTACATTGAAGGGTCTTATCCCCGACGAAGCACTTGATGTAATGCTTTCCGGTCGCGGTGGCGGCGATCTGCTTGCCGGTAATGACAAACACGTCTTCGATGGTGTCGCCCGCCTGGGCCTGTTTGAGAAAGAATCGGCGCATCGCCCGTTTGTACCGCCAAAGCCGGTCGCGTACCACCCGCACTACGAAACAAATCAACTGCTGATGGCAGGAGGGTGTGCGTTTGTGTCCGCGTGCGGTTGGGGGTACATAGATGCAACTTGATGGGCAATCCAGTCACGATCCTATTTGCGGGCGGGGGGACTGGGGGACACTTGTACCCGGGGATCTCGGTCGCGCAGGCATTGGTCAGGCAACGCCCGGACGTATCGCCGCTGTTTTTGTGTACGACCCGGGCGATCGATCAGGCGATTCTCGAGCCCACCGGGTATGAGTTCATCACCCAGCCGATCCAGCCGCCGGTGCGGTCGATCGGGGGATTGCTGAACTTCTGGAAAAGCTGGCGTGAGACCAAAGACCAGATTCGTCAGATTATCCGTGATCGTAAGCCAGTAGGGGTATTGGGTTTAGGCGGATACGCCGCCGGGCCTGCGGTCAAGTGGTGTGCGGAAAAGTCGATCCCCGCCGCCATTCTCAATCCCGATGTCATCCCCGGCAAAGCCAATCATTATCTCCTTCGCTATGTCCGCCAGGTCTGTTGTCAGTTTGAAGCCACCCGCGCGTATCTACCTCCGGCCCATCTGGGCAAGATGGTGGTGACCGGGTGCCCGATCCGGACCGACTTCCTGCACCTGCCCGAGCGCGTCGATGCCGCGCGTCGGCTGGGGATTGATCCGTCGCTATCGACGCTGACCATCACGGGTGCGAGTCAGGGGGCGCAGACCGTCAACGAAGCGGTGCTGGAGTCGCTGAAGAACATCAAATTGCAGGGCTGGAACGTGCTGCATCTGGCCGGGAAAGATCACGCCCAGGCGGTGCGGGCCGAGTATCGCCAGCTTGGCATCCCCGCGATCGTCGTCGATTTCACCGCTGCCATGAGCGATGTCTGGGCGGTGTCCGATCTTGCGGTTGCTCGATCGGGGGCCAGCACTTGCGCCGAAGTGACCGCCTGTGGCGTGCCGTCGATCTTGATGCCTTATCCGTTTCACAAGGACATGCACCAACGCGCCAACGCCCGCGTGCTGGCCGACGCGGGGGCGGCGTATCTGCTCGAAGATCAACGCAATCGCGCCAAGAACGCCGCCGCGCTTCAACCGGTACTTACGCAACTCTTGTCTGATGCGAATCGTCGCCGAACCATGTCCGATAGCGCCCGTCGTCTGCCTCGGCTGGATGCCGCCGATGAAGTGGCTCGCATCGTCGCCGGGTTGATCCCGCAATAATCGTTCACGACGCGATCGCAATAAACAACGCCGGACCCTTCGCCCCCGGCTCGGGCGGCAGCGGACGAAACGTCACATTCGCAAACCCCGCGCCGCGCAGCAAATCGGTTGTCGTCGTCTGATCAAACCCCATCCGCACCTGCCCCATCTGCCTGCGAAAATCATCGCGATCGTGCGGCAGGATATCGACGATTACCGCCCGGCCCCCCGGACGCAGCACGCGACGTATCTCCGTCACCGACGCCGCGACATCCTGCACATAACTCAGCGACAACACGCACAACGTCGCATCGACCGATGCGTTCTTCAGCGGCAGCGACGACACATCCGCCGCATGCAACTGCACATTCGACAGCGCCTTTATCCGCAACCGCGCCGCCGCCAGCATGTCGTCGGAATTGTCGATCCCGATCACACGCTCGACAAAAGGCGATAGCTGTTCCAGCAACGCCCCCGTGCCGCAGCCCAGGTCGGCCACGACCAGCTTCGGATCGAGCAACCCCAGCAACCCGGTGATCGAAAACTGCGTGCCGAAATAGTCTGCCCGAATCTGGTCCCAGTCCGATGCCGCACTGGCAAAGAACGATCTGCTGTCGCGCTGGCGCGTCGCCAGGACGGAACTGAGTCGCAGCCGATCCTGCGTCACCGCCGGCCAGTCTGCGGTCTGCGTCCGCGCCAATTGCCACAGGTCGCGGGCATGGGCGTCGAGTTCATCGAGCAGCATCCGGTACTGATGACTCGTCCCCGCCCGATGCGACACAAGCCAGCCTTGCTCGCTGAGGTGTTTGAGATGCCGCGACACCGTCGATTGCGGCAACTGCAACACCTCCGCCAGATCGTTGACGAGCATCGCCTGCCGCTCCAACAGGTGCAGCACGCGCAGCCGCGCCGAGTCCGACAAGCTCGATAGCCG
>JBGSMH010000315.1:0-12260 GCA_041740275.1 Phycisphaerae bacterium | reverse complement strand
TTTTGTCGCAGTTTCGACCAACGCCAAGGAGGTCGCCAAGTTCGGGATTGATGTCGCCAATATGTTCGGATTCTGGGACTGGGTGGGTGGCCGCTACTCGCTGTGGTCGGCGATCGGGCTTTCCATCGCGCTTTCGCTCGGATTCGATCATTTCATCCAACTGCTCGAAGGCGCGCACTCGATGGATCAGCATTTTGCCACAACCCCGCTGGAGAAAAATCTCCCGGTGATCCTGGCGGTCCTGGGCGTCTGGTACAACAACTTTTTCGGTGCCCAATCCGAAGCGATCCTGCCCTACGACCAATATCTCCACCGCTTCGCGGCCTATTTCCAGCAAGGCGACATGGAATCCAACGGCAAGTATGTCGATCGCGACGGCTCACCCGTCGATTACCAGACCGGCCCGATTCTCTGGGGCGAACCGGGCACCAATGGTCAGCACGCCTTCTATCAATTGATCCATCAGGGGACGAAACTCATCCCCTGCGACTTCATCGGCGTGGTCCAGTCCCACAACCCGATCGGCCGACACCATGCGATGCTGATGAGCAACTTCTTTGCCCAGACCGAAGCATTGGCGTTCGGAAAATCCGCCGAACAAGTGAAGAAGGAAATGGGCGATAAAGCGACGCCGGCACTGGTGCAGCACCGCACTTTTCCCGGCAACCGCCCGACCAACTCCATCCTCGTCCAGAAGATCACCCCCCACACCCTCGGCCAACTGATCGCGCTCTACGAACACAAGATTTTCGTGCAGGGCATCATCTGGAACATCAACAGCTTTGATCAATGGGGCGTGGAACTGGGCAAACAACTCGCCAACGTCATCCTCCCCGAATTGGAGACCCCCGGCGACGTCAGCTCGCACGATTCATCGACGAATGGGTTGATCAATGCGTTCAAGAATGCCCGAAGCCGATAGGATCAACTTTCGGCATCCACATCCACGCTTGATCGGTGGGCGCGGATCACGATCAGCGAGCCGATGATGATCAGCACGCACATGGGATAAAACAGCAGCGATGGCGTCTCTTTGAATAGCAGATAGCCGCTGACCCCGGCGAAACTGAACTGGAAGAGGTTGGCAGTCGAAACGACCTGACCGCGCATCGATTTGATGCACCAGTTCATGATCGAGTGGCCGATCACGGTGGGAATCAGGCCGAGGCAGACAAGCATCGCGATTTCATGCACGGTAATCGGCGGGAGCGGGATGCCGGGCGTCAGCAGTGCGATCGACACGCACAATATCCCGCTGATGTAATAGAGCGGCACGACATACAGCCACAAACTGCGGCCCATCCCGTTGCGTCGCCCGAAGGCGATGTAGAAGCAATAGAGGACCATCGCCACGAAACACAGCAGGTCGCCACGTACACTGGCACCGCTGATTTGCAGTTCTCCACCGACCAGAAGTATGACGCCCGTGAGCGCGACGAGTGTGCCGATCACTTCTCGTCGGGTGACGCGTTCGCCATTGAAACCCCACATCACAAAGGGCAGGACAATGGTGGCGAGATTGACGATCAGCGTGCCGTTGATTGCGGGTGTCAGGCGTGCGCCCATGGCCCAGGTGATAAAATGGGCCGCCAGCAACACCCCGCCGGGGAAGGATCGCATGATCTGTTGCACGGAAACGCCGGAGCGATCTTTTCTCGCTTGAATGACAAACAGCGGCGTCAGAAAAACCGCCGCAACCAGCAGGCGAATACCTGCCAACCAGATCTCATGGCTCTTGCTGTCCTTGATGAAGATGACCGAGAGCGAGGCAGCAAAAACGCCGAGCATCAGGATAGCGAGATCACGAGGGCGGGTGGTGGGCATGGGTGTTGGTTCTGGATGAAAGGATCAGGCCATGGGCAGATCGGCCTGAACGAGTTTGCGGCTTTCGTAATCGGCTATGCGGACCGGATAAGGGGTCAGTCCGACGGCCTGCCCGCCTTTGAGTTTTCCGGAATCGAGGTGAAAACCCCACCCGTGCCAGGGGCAAACCGCGCAGGCGTCGTCGTCAATCCACCCCTGCGACATATTGCCACCGGCATGTGGGCACTCGTTGTCCAGCACATAGGGTTTGCCCTCGCGCAGGAAGACGGCGAGCCGAAAACCGTCAATTTCAACGTATTTTCCGCTGCCTTCGGTCAGTTCGGAATAATCACACAACGTCGTCCAAGCCATGATCGGGAGAATAACCGCAAGGGTGCGACGATGCGACCGGCTTGACGATCTTGCTTTTTTGATCCGATTCACGACACTTTTGACTCGGAAGATTTGAAAGGTCATTTTTTCAAAAAGGTGCAAGGAGCATATGGCAGACAAAAGTGTATCAACGGACTCATTGGCGATGGACGACGGCAAAGCGGCGTACAAAGGCAAGAAGTTCCGCATAGCGTTTATTGGTTGCGGCGGGATCGCACAGGCGCATCTTGGCGCGCTCAAATCCATGGAGGATGTCGAAGTGGTCGCGGGCGTGGATATCCTGCCCGAACGACTCAAGACCATGGAAGAAAAGTGGGGCGTCACCAAGCTGTATAAAGACTGGAAGACGATGCTCAAGGAAGTCCAGCCCGATGCGGTGGACATCTGCACGCCCAACGGCGTTCACTCCGCACCCGCGATCGACGCGGCGGCAGCGGGTTGTCATGTCCTGGTCGAAAAACCCATGGCGATGAACCCGGCCGAGTGTCAGAAGATGATCGACACCGCCAAGAAGAACAAGGTCAAACTGTCGGTCGGCTTCCAATACCGTTATCACCCCAACAGCCAATACCTCAAGCGCGCCGCCGACGAAGGTCAATTCGGCGACGTGATGTTCGTCAAGTGTCGTGCGCTGCGTCGTCGCGGCATCCCCAACTGGGGCGTGTTCGGCCAGAAGAAGCTGCAAGGTGGCGGGCCGATGATCGACATCGGCGTGCACGTCATCGAAATGGCGCACTACGTCATGGGCAGCCCCCGTCCCATCGCTGCCACTGGCAACACATGGACTTTCATGGGCAACAAGCCCAGCAAGACCCTCAGCCAGTGGCCGAACTGGGATCACAAGACTTACACCGTCGAAGATCTGGCGATCGGGCATGTCCGCTTTGAAAACGGCGCGGTCCTGCACATCGAAGCCAGCTTCTGCAACCACATTGAAAAAGACGTGTGGAACTTCGACCTGATGGGCACCAAAGGCGGCTGCAACTGGGATCCGCCGATGATCTTCCGCGATGTCGCGGGAACCATGACCAACTCCGTTCCGGCGTTCCTGCCCAACACGGGCACCTTCCCGGAAATGTTCAAGATCAAGCTGCGGAACTGGATCGACGGCTGCACCAAGGGCACCGACCTGGGTGCCTCCGGCGAAGCCGGGTTGGCGGTCCAGAAGATCCTCTCCGGCGTCTACGCATCGTCAGAGCAAGGCGGCAAAGAGTTCCTGATCAAGTAACTCACGCCCCCAATATCAACAACCCAACACGCCCTCGTCCGCAAAGACGAGGGCGTGTTGTTGTTGATCGGTGGGGAACTGACGTTACGAACCGAGAGCGTCAGCGATCAATTGATCTAGAACTTCGACTCGGTCAACGAATCGGTCAGTGACGGATCGGGCTTCCAGTCCGGGTCGCGGCTCTTGGCCAGGACATGTTTGCCCAGTTCAAGCCGATGGATGACGCCGTCCATGTCGGTCGGCCGCTTACCGACGGCGGTGCTGACGCACTCGAGGATCAGATTACTCACCGGCAGCGGGCATTTGGGATTTAGCTCCACCGGCGACGGGATCGTCGCATCCAGCAGGAAGCTGTTTTCACCCTTTTTGTTCACCGTATACAACGTCGGGATATGACGACCGGTGACGGCCCAGTAGAGCGTGGCACCGAGGTTATACACATCGGTCTGTATCGTCACCGGGCGACGATTGACCTGTTCGGGCGCGATAAAATCGGGCGTACCCTGGATGCGCTCTTTGACGGTCCCGACCCGACACGATTGGCCGAAGTCGATCACCTTTACCCGCCCGTGGCGGTCGCGGAGGATGTTGTTGGGTTTGATGTCGCAATGGACAAAGCCCAGTGAATTCATCGCCTTGAGCCCCTCGGCGGCCTGGATGAAGGTGTCAAACACCTCCAGCAAGTCCGTCGGCAACCCCTGCTCCAGGGGCAACCCGTCAAAGTATTCCATGATCAGGAACGCTTCGTTGATCTTCAGCAGCAGCGACTTAATGATTTTTAATTCGTACGATCGGCGAAGATTCTTGTGAACGAAGTTGCGTGACACCTCGAACTCGGTCTCCATTTGTTCAATGAAGCGAATGTCCTTGGTTTCTTTCCGTAGGACGTGCTTTAGGGCGAACGTCTGCCGGGTGGTGGGGTCGAGTACTTTATAAATAGTACTCCGAGCCCCTTCGCCGAGCCGTTCAACGACCTGGTAGTGAAGGAGAGTTTGTTCCATGCAACTTGTCCCACCACAACTACTTACGTCACAACCAGGCCGGTGGCACACGGGTTGCGATCGTTCGAATGCGCAGATGAAACGGTATATATAATCTGCATGCGCACGCGAGACTCTTGGTCGTCGTAACACACCCCAGTTGGTGGATTTTAACCACCCACGCGCCACTCATGCAAACGCTTCCATGCGGAAGTCGACCTTCCACCCGCACGCGCACCCAATGGCGTGGCTTTAACATAGGCGATAGAGCGTCTGCAAGCAAGGAAATTGCTGGGTCAAGCAAACCGGGTTAGGGAAATTTTCGCGAGATGAGGTGCGGCAACTTGTCGCTTACCGAGCCGGGATGGCGGCGATCGTGGGGGGTTGGGTGCTCACTTGCACGCGATCGGCGTTGATCCCCAATTGCTGCTTCAACGAAGCAAGTAACTGCTCGAGTCGTTGGTTCTGAAGGATCGTCACCCCTCCCACATCCCCAGCGACGCAGATCGAGATGCAGCGATCGCTTCCGGCGCCCCGGATGGAACTGGCTGGCGTTTGTGACATCCATCGGGCGGCGATGCGGATTTCCCCGTCGGCCCCGCCGTTGATCCCGTTGCCGATGACAAAATGGTCGGCAAGACTCGGCCCGTCGGTGCTGATCCCACGGTCGCGGCGAACGATAATGTCCGTCCACGCTCCGGCAACGATCGGGCGATCCGTACGATAGACCGATCCCATGTCCGCCAACGGGGATTGAACGGTGTTTGCGTTGAACAAGGTCGCCGCAGCACCGGGGGTCAGCGGTGCCGGTGCCAAAGCCAGCAGCAGCGTCGTGGTGACGCTAAGGGAGCCGATCAGGCTAAAGAATACGATCGCTTTGCGTTTGTTTTGTTTTGCCACGGTAGATCGCGTTGTGTCCTGCGTCCTGTCGCCGCGGCTGGCCGGACGCGCACCAATGTTCAGTCAACGAGCGAAACTTCCCGCTCATCATGCTTTCCGCATGATCATCATCGTCAAATCCGTTTGCGATGATTCAGTCTATTTACCACCTGCGGTCTCCGATTGCACGTCCCAAAACGCACTTCACGCTTCTGACAGTAGAAACCACGCGTCTCATGCCCGGTTAGCCAGTGGAGGAGCTGTCGGTGCCGTGTCGACCGCTTCTGATCGGGACCGCCCCTGGATCGCCAGACCCAGATCTTCCAGCAATGTGTACATCACGGGGGTGAATAGCAGCGTCAGCACCAGCGAGAGCGTCTGTCCGCCGATCACCACCACCGCCACCGCCCGGCGCTCTTCGGCGCCCGGTCCGGTCCCCAGCCACAGCGGCAACATACCGGCCACCAGACACAGCGTCGTCATCAGGATCGGACGCAATCGATCACGACACCCCTGTATCACCGCGTCGTACCGCGCCATGCCATAGTCCCGCCGCAGGTGATTCATGTGGTCGATCTGCAAAATCGCGTTTTTCTTCACCACGCCAAACAGCACCAAAATGCCCAAAGCCGAATACAAATTGAGTTGCTCACCCGCCAGCACCAGCGATAGCAACGCAAACGGGATCGCCAGCGGCAGCGACAGCAAAATGGTGATCGGGTGGACCAGATGCTCGTATTGGCTGGCCAGAATCATGTACATGAAGACGATCGACAGGATAAACGCGAAGGCGAACTCGATGCGTGTTCGCTCAAACTCGCGGCCTTGCCCGCGGACGCTCACCGCGTAGCCGGGTTCCATGCCCATATCGCGAGACGCTTGGAGCAGTTGCTGCGTTTTTTCGTCCAATGACGCACCCGGCAAAAGCACGCCGCGCACGCGGGCGTCGCGTCCGCGACTCAGCCGATCGATCCGGGCCGCGGTCATCGATTCGCCCACCGTCGCCAGATTACTCAGTTCGATCAGCCGTCCCTCATTGGTCGAAAGCAGCAAATTGGGCACCTGATCCGGATCGTTCCGGTTCGATTCGGCCAATCGCAGACGGACATCATAATTCTCGTTGGTTTGCGGATCGCGGTACCGGCTGATCTCCTGATCGCCGCCCACCATCAGGCGTAGCGCGGTCCCGATGTCGCGGCTGCTGACGCCCAGGTCTTCGGCGCGGCGGCGATCGATCGCGACACGCAGTTCGGGCTTGGTCAGTTTCAGCGTGGTTTCAACATTGGTCAGCCCGCCAAGTGCCTCGCCGCGTTTGGCTAACTCTGCGGAATATGCCGCGAGTTTGCTCAGATCGGGGCCTGAAACGGAAAAATCAATCGCAAAATTGCCGCCGCCGATGTTGAAGCCCGGATAGCCTGATGCACGGATGTTGATGCCCATTCTGCGGTACTTGGGCGCGATCTGTTGCCGGACCATCTGGATGACATCATCCTGCGTGTAATTGCCACGGAACGCCGCCATCGGGTCGCCTCGCAGCAGGCTCGAAAAGAATCGGCCGACACCCAGATATCGCTCACTGTGCGGGGCAAGCGACACCTCCAGACCACCGCTGTTCACCCCGCCGATAAAGCCCCCGCCCACCTCGGTCAGGACGCTCTTAATCTGCGGGATTTTCTTAACATCCTCCTCAATCGACGCCATCACCTGATCCATCGCCGCAAAGCTCATCTCCTCCGGGCCTTCGACGCGAATGCGAAACTCGGCATCGTCCGATCCTTGCGGCAAGAACCCCTGCTGGACGATCGTGAAAAGGAACACGCCGCTAAGCATGATCAGCACCCCGCCGATCGCGGTGGCGATGCGGAATCGCATCACGGCTTTGAGCAACTTTGTGTAAATCGAATCCAGCACACCATAGAAACCGCCCCGGCTGCCATGGCCGTGATGTCCCTCGGCGGCTTTGCGGGCTTCCTTGCCAAGCAATCTGGCGCACAGCGTGGGCGTCAGCACAAAACTGACCACCATGCTCACCAGCACCGCAACGGCGGCGGTGATGCCGAACTGATATAGAAATCGCCCGCTGATCGATGACATGAAAGAGACAGGAACGAAGATGATCGCCAGCGAAAGCGTCGTCGCCAGCACCGCCATCGCGATCTCGCCGGTGCCCTGCCGCGCCGCCTCGAACGGGGACATCTTCTTTTCTTCGACAAATCGGAAGATGTTTTCCAGAACGACGATCGCATCGTCGATCACGATCCCGACCATCAATACCAGCGCCAACATCGTCACGCTGTTGAGCGTGAAATCCAGCAGCCACATCATCGCAAACGCGCTGATTACCGATACCGGGATCGAAACACCCGCGATGATCATCGATCGCCAGCTTCGTGTGAACGCCAGCACGACCAGGCACGCGAGAATCGAACCCATGATCAAATGGATGTTGATCTCGTGCAATGCGGTGTAAATGTATGCCGACTGATCGCGGAGGACTCGCAACTCAACGCCGGGAGGGAGTTGTGCACGCACTTCTTCGGCTTTGGCCTTGACCGATTCGATCACTTCGATCGTATTGGCACCGCTCTGGCGGCGAACGTTCAGCGAAACCGCGGTCTCTCCGTTGAGACGCGCGACCGAGCGACGTTCGGCGGTGCCGTCTTCGACCGTCGCGACATCGCGAAGCCGCACCGGCACGCCGTCGTTGCTGGCAATGACCACCTGACCAAATGCCTCGGCATCGGCGAGTCGGCCCATGGTGCGGAGCGTCTGCTCGCGCTTGGGACCGGAGATGTTTCCGCCGGGCACTTCGGAGTTTTCGCGAACGATCGCGTCGCGAATCGCCGCGATCGGGATCTCCTGAGCGGCAAGTCGATCGGCATCGATATTGATATTGATCGTCCGCTCCGCCTCGCCGACCAGTTCGATCTCGCCGACGCCCAACGCGGTTTCGAGCCGTTCCTTGACGATCTTGTCGGCGATCTCGGTCAATTCGCGCAGCGTTCGATCGCCCGCCAATGCGAAGGTGATGATGGGTTGTGAATCGTTGTCAAATTTGCTGACGGTGGGGATCGCGGCATCGTCGGGCAGGCGTCCGACGATCGTCGCGACCTTGTCGCGCACGTCCTGGGCGGCAACGTCGATATCGCGTGACAGATCAAACGTCACGATCACCACTGCCGTGCCGTTGCCGGCGATGGCGCGAAGCTCATCAATCCCCGCGACCGTGTTGACGACCTCTTCGATCGGCTCGATCAGTTCGGTCTCCACCTCTTCCGGCGATGCACCCGGCAACGAGGTGCGGATACTGATCGTGGGCAGATCGACGGATGGAAACCGGTCCACGCCCAGCCCGGTGTACGCCGCCGAACCCACGACGACCATCGCAAGGATAATCATCGATGCAAAGACCGGCCGATAGACAAATAGGTCGATGAACTTTTGCATTTCAATCCTGTTTCGGCGTTAGCCCGGCAAACTTAACAAACTGTTCCCGAAGCTCACCGGTCCGCTGCAAAAGCGTCAGGTGAAACAACTTGCGATCGTACTCTTCACTGACCAACTGCAATTGAGACTGCAGCAACGCATCCTGTGCCGCGATTCGGTCCAGATTGGTCGCCAGCCCGGCTTTGTATGATTCTTCTGCCTGCGTCAGTGCCTGCTGGGCGGCGGCGACCTGCACGCGAAGCTGGGCGAGCCGCTCGCCGCTGGCCTGTACCGCACTATAGGCTTGTTCGACCTGCGAACGGATCAACCGATCCAGATAGGATCTTGCCAGTAGCGCGGTGCGCAGATTGCTCCATGCCGTCCGCACATCCTGCTCGATCCGGCCTGCCGAGAAAATCGGGAGATTGGCAACCAGCAGTGCGTCCCAGGTCCGCCCCGTCGGGACCGATTCTCGATAGAGAAACACATCAAAGTTGAGCGATACCGACGGGTAATATTGCCCGATCGCGACTTCGACATCATGCCGCGCCGCCTCGACGGCATGGTCGGCGGCGACCAGATCATCACGCGACGCTTTGGCAGTCTTGAGCATCTCTTCAAGCGAAGGCAGAGCGGGCGGATCGAGATTGTCCCCCAGTGTCGCCAGTTGCACCTCGGCGGCGGTCAGCAGGGAGAGCCGTGAACGCGATTGCACCACGTCCGCACGGGCACTGATCAATGTCGTTCGCGTCCCGGCGATCTGTGCCTCGGTCTGACTCGCCGCCAGCGGACTGGCCAGGCCGACATCCACGCGGCCGCGCGCATCGCGAAACCGTTCATCCTGCAACTTCAGTGAGCTTTCGAGCACACGAACCGATGATTCAGACCTCAATACCTGAAAAAACACCGCCGCCGTGTCCACCAGCAATAGCTCTTGCTGGTGCAACAAGTCGTTGCGGCGTGCCCGGGCGATAAACTCATCGCGCCAGGCACGATTGACGTCCTGAAAACCATCAAACAGGTTGATTGACGTCTCCAGTGGCGCGTCAAAATACCGGTCCTGGCCGCTGGTTCCATTCTCGCCGGTCACTCGGTCGCGACGCGAATAGACGGGAACCAGATCGACGGTCGGCAGAAAATTGCCCAGCGTACGGCGTTGGGCAATGACGGCACGAAGATAGGCCTCGCCCTCCTGCGCCAGTCGCTCGTCGTTCTGGTTGGCCAGCAGGATCGCCTGCTTGAGCGTCAACACCTCGCCGGGCGTGTAGGTGATTTCCTGCTCGATGAGGCGGGTTTCGCGTTGGTAGATCGACACCTCCTTGGCCTGATCGACCACACAACCGGACAGGGGGAGCAGGCACAAAAGGATCGCGCGGTATCTCATCGGGTCACCCCATGCAGCAGGCGAGCGGAAAGGAACTCGAGCAGATGCTCCGCCACCTGATCCACCGACGTCCGCGCCGGCCCGTACTTGACTGCCGCCCGGACGCAGGCGGGGATGTATTGTGCGGTCAGATCAGGCATGTCGTCTTCCATCTGGCCGGTCTCGACGCCGTGCCGCAGGACCTTTTCAAACGTCTGCCCGAGTTGCTTGCGTTTGCGCGTCAATCGGGGACGCACGCGATCGCTGGCACCTTGCATGATCATCTTGTAAAAGCTCGGGTTCGCGTGCGCCCAGGTGATCAATTCGTGCACCATCTGCGACAGCACGTCCCATGCCGATCCGTCCTGATCCGACAGATCTTTCAGGCGATGGATGATCCGGTCGAACGCCTCCAGCACGATGGTGTCGTAGAGGTCTTCTTTATTCGAGAAATAGATATAAACAGTCCCCTTGCCCACCTTGGCGGCGGCAGCGACGTCGTCGAGCAACACCTCGTGAAACGGGCGGCTGCTAAAGAGCCGGACGGCGGCGGCGATGATGCTGGCGCGTTTTTTATCGTCGGGTCGCTGCATTGCCTGCCGCTCGTGAAAAAGGTAGCCTATTATAACGAAAACTGACTCGCCAGTATTGACGAGCCCTCTATTCTAAGGTCATCGCCGTGAATAAATCAATCCGCTATTCGTTTCTGTTCGTCGCCCTTCTGCCGATTATTGCCGGGTGCGGCAAGAAATCCGAACCCGCCGGCAAGTCGTCTGCCGAAAAGCCCGCGATCCCTGTCACGCTCGTACCCGTCGCTCGCATGGATGTGGATCGATCGGTCGAAGTGGTCGGCACTCTGTTCGGCGACGAAGAGATCACCGTGAGTGCAAAAGTTGCCGGGCGCGTGGTATCGATCAACGCCGATATCGGCGACCGCGTCGCCGGGGGCGCGCTGCTCGCCCAGATCGACCCGACAGATTATCAACTGGAAGTCTCCCGACGCGAAAACGCCCTCACCGAGGCGTTGAGCGTGCTGGGATTGACCAAACTTCCCGAAGGCGACTTTGACGTCAACATCGTCTCGACCGTCGAACGTGCCCGCTTTCAGGCCGCCAACGCCAAGGCCAAGCTTGAGCGCGCCCGACGCCTGTTCGACCAAAAACCGCCGTTGATTTCCGATCAGGAGTTTGCCGATCTGGAGACCGCCTACGAAGTCGCCCAGCGCGATCACGACGTCGCCCGCTTGGAAGCCCGCTCGCATCTGGCAGCCGCAAACTCGCGGCTCAGCGAGCTGAACGTCGCCCGCGAACAATTGGCCAACACCCGAATCGTCGCCCCCGTGCTAACGGGTGATCGCAAGTTCGCAGTCGCGACTCGATCCGTTTCACAAGGCGAATACGTCCGCGAAGCGACGGCCACTTTTCGGCTGGTGCTGGACGACACGATCAAGTTCCGCGGCGCGTTGCCCGAGCGCTTCGCACAGCAAGTCGCGGTCGATCAACCCGTATCCCTCACCATCGCCGGCGAGGCCGAGCCGGTTGTCGGCAAAGTGTCGCGGATCAGCCCGGCGATCAACGTCGAAACGCGCACCTTCCAGGTCGAAGCCGTCTTCGATAACAAAAACGCCCGACTCCGCCCGGGCGCCTTCGCCCGCGGCAGCATTATCGTCGGCCAATCCAAAGGCGTGCAGGCCGTCCCGCAGGCGGCGATCGTCTCCTTCGCAGGCGTCGACAAAATCTTCAGCGTCCGCGACGGCAAAGCCGTCGAACACCAGATCAACCCCGGCGTGCGCGTGGGCAATCTGGTATCGATCCGCGAGGCGATAAAGGATGTCGATTCCGTGATCGCCAGCGGCAACACCCGCGTCTTCAACGGCGCCGCCGTCTCGATCTCGGCCACGACCCAACCCACCACCGCCCCGGCTAAGTAAAGCGGGATTGGGCGGGCACAGTTTCCAAAATGTCATCCTGCAGCGTACTCGCTTCAGAATGAACGCATTTGCAACCCGTTTGCATTGCCCCCTTCGGACCCAAAATCAGAAAAATCTTGACGGACAAATATCCGTACATTACCCTAACACTAATGCGGTCTATTTCGGTCCATTCGGGTGCGTTGGTGGTGCGGGAAGTCGCGGAACTGGAGACGCCGCGGGTTACGCCGGCGGTGTGGGCGGATGTTTTTACGCCCC
>JBGSMH010000314.1:0-3133 GCA_041740275.1 Phycisphaerae bacterium | reverse complement strand
CCGGCCGCCAGCGCCCCAGCCGCCGACCCCAGCAACGCCAGCGACACCGCCAGCCCGGTCAGCCATTCACTGATCGCAAAATGCGATTGAATCGCCAGTACCGCGCCGTTGATGACTGCGGTATCGAACCCGAATAGAAATCCCCCGATCGCCGCCACTGTTGCCAGCAGGATGACCCGACCGACGCTCGTCTGGTTTTGCGACATGTGTTCGCTCCGTGTGTGATCGATCCAGTGCGCCTCCGACACCCGGAGGAATGATCACGCCGACACCACGGCCTGTCAAAACTCATCCCGCATCGATGGGCCACGGAGGCACAGAAACACAGAGAAATCCGCCGAGCATGAATTGTACGCGGATTGCGCGGATCGGATGAGATGAACACGGATCGCTGCATTGAAGGTCCGCCGGAACCGCTGGCTTCTGTGTGGCAGGGTTTTTCAACCCCTGTCTGCGGATTCAGAACACGGTTTGAGAAACCGTGCCACGGATAAGCTCAGTGTTCGATGCGATGGCATGCAGTAACGATGTTCTTGATGCGGGCGAACAACTTGCCATGTGTTGAGCGCTCTCCACGACTCTGCGGTGAATACTTCTTATGGCGGCAACAGAGTCTGCTTACCGCTGTCCCAGTGCCGAAAGCTGAGCTGATCCCACGCCCGCACCGAGGCCTTCGGGGTAGACGGCGAACTCGACGCCGCCTTCGTCTTCGGTGGCGTCGTAGTAGGAGCGAACGGCCAGTGAGAAGCGATCGAACCGACGCACGACGGTGAGCGATCCGCCTTTGCTGTCGGTCTCGGCCAGGTCAACCGACGCCGCGAGATTGATCGAATACTTGCTGGTCAGTTGGTAGTTGGCAGTGAAGCTGGCGATGGTGGAATCGAGTTCGCCGATGTAACGCACGCCGGTGTAATAACTGGCACGATCGCCTCGGCCAACCAGCAGCCCGCTGGAGACCGTCGCCAGCGATTGCTTGTCGATGTTCCATGCAAAGTCGCTGAGAATGATCGTGGTGTCGCTCACGCGCCACAATGCGTCGGCGATGAGGCTGGTGCGGGGAATCGACGCTTCGGGCGTCGAGTTGTAGAAAATACCTCGGAAACCCTCTGCCGAGATCGGGCCGGCGCGATCCTTGTCGGGGAAGGTCGGATCCAGTGCAAGGCGGTCGGCATTGGTCGGTTCATCGGGGGTGTTGGCGAACGCGATTACGCCCATGTTCAGCGAGAGTAAATCACTATTTCGCCAGCGTCCCGGCCCGCCTCGTTTGGTTTGCCACCGCTGGCGAATGAAGAACGATGCCGCCGCGATATCGTTCACGCCGTCGATATTTTCGTCGTAGATATAAAGATCGCTTCGATCAACGGTGGCGGCACTGGCGAACAGGTGCAACTCGGGTTCGACGACATGCCGAATGCGATGGATGTCCCAGAAGTCGCTTTGGGCAGCATCGTCGATCTGCCAGAACGCGGTGGACATTCGCACGCCCACGCCGCCGAGCAATCGGTTTTCAACGCCATCGCCGGGTGAGTCGGAATATCCGGTGTAACGCGCGACCATGTACGGGACGACTTTGTATTCACCAGTGCTGAAGGGGTAGTCGAGTTGTTGTCGGAAATCGCCTCGCACGACATAGCCGTCATCCGTGCCGGTGTAGCCGTAGCTGGGAATGCCGGGCGTGGCGACGCGATTGGCGGTGGCGCGGAAACCGTATTCGTCCAAAGACGCGTCGGCGTCGTTCATCATGTACCCGCCGAGGCGGTTTTCGCTGAAGAAAGTAAATGAATCGTCGCCAAGTGAATCGCCGACGCGGTAATACGCCACTTCGGGCAACCGGTCAATCTCAAACGGACGATCGTCAAACGACCCGGCACCGGGTTCGGTAAACCGTTCCTGCAAACCGTCGGCGGTGCTGACCACGCCGGATGGCTGATATTCCATCAGGAAAGTGAGTGCTTCGGTGTCGCGCTGCCGCTTCACATACGCCGACAGATTGTTGGGCAAACCCTCATTGAAATCGCGCTCGAACCACTCTTCCTGAAACGTCGGATCGCTCAGATAACCGGCCCGCAATTGCACCTGCCAATTGGCGGGGAAGAAGTGCTGATGTTCCCAAAGAAGTCGGCCGCGGACTTCGTTGTCATGCTGGATGCGGGTGCGGTCTCGACCGAGGCGATCCTCGCCATCATCGAACGCCAGATACGCGGTCAGATCACCGTCAAAGTTCCAGCCTTCGCGGGTGGTGTCGGTGATGAAGCCACCTTTGTATTTGGCGTCAAAGCCGACGCCCGGACCGCGATCGCCGTAATAGTCGAGCCGATAGGTCGCGTCCAACCCTTTGGGCGGCAGCAAACCGAGTGTTTCATACAATCCCCACTCGGTGGCAACGCCCGGACCAAAACCGCGTGTCCCGCCGAAGGTGATGCCGCGTAACGGGAAGCCGCGTTCGGTCATTTCGCCGCTGGTTTGCGGCAACCAAAATACCGGCAACCCAAAAGCCCGAAACGTCGCGTTGTCGGCAGTGAACTCGGTGCGTGTGCCAAAGCGATCGCCGGGGTCATATTGACGCACATACGCTTTGGTCGAATTGACCGAATAACTGGGCGTGGCGAACTGACTGGTCGTCAGTACGCCGCCTTCGGTCTTGTATTCTCCCAGCGCCAACTGCTTGACCGTGTTGGCACGCATCGTCACCGGCACGGGCACGCGCGGGTCGGTGGCTTGCAGCACGACCTCGGTCAATACCGCGCGATCGGTGGCAAACTCGTAATACACCCGCTCGGCCTCAAGCCGCTGCTCGGACGGGGGAAGGTTGACACGAATGCCGCTGCTTCCCGTGTAATTGATCCGAACGTCGCCTTCCAGATACGCGCTGGTGATCGCGTCTTGCAGTCGATTGATCGATCCGCCCTGAAGCTGATTGAAATCCTTGACGGTGGTGAACAGCACCGCACTTTGCGATCGCAGTTCGATCAGATCGCCGTTCTCCCGGCGTTGGATAAGCAGCACACCGCCTTTGAGCACCACCGCGATGTTGCCATCAGACGTGGCGGTTGTTGTCTGCACGTCATTGGCACTAAAAATCACCGGCGGGCTGGGTCGCACCGCGCGAGCGATCGGCCGCGTCGTTGGGGTG
>JBGSMH010000313.1:0-3573 GCA_041740275.1 Phycisphaerae bacterium | reverse complement strand
GGTCGAGTTCCGGCGCGTACGGCGTGTCGTGGTGGACCGTGCCTGAACCCGCGACCGCGATGCTCCTGGCTGGCATCTTCGTTCTGGTCGCCCGCCGCCGCACGCGCGCCGAATGACACGCTCGGTACGCCCAGTCGAGTTTCTGCGGCTTTTGCTTACAATCTTCGGTCCTATGGACGTTTTCCGAATCGGCAGCTTTGAGATCCGCAATCGATTGTTCGTCGGCACGGGCAAATATGCCACCTATGAACTGATGCAGCAGGCATTGTCGGCGTGCGACTGTCAGGTCGTCACGGTGGCGGTGCGGCGGGAGCGTTTGATTGATAAGGATGGCAAATCGTTGCTGGATTATCTTGATCTAAGCAAATACATCATCCTCCCCAACACCGCCGGCTGTTTTACGGCAGACGATGCGATTCGGGTCGCGCTACTCGGGCGAGATCTCTTGGAGAAGCAGAAAAACCCCGGTGCCAACTGGGTCAAGCTCGAAGTCCTCGGCGACAAGAAAACGCTGCTGGCCGACCCGGTCGGAACGATCGAGGCGACCAAAGAACTGGTCAAGGAAGGTTTTACCGTTCTGGCGTATACCTCCGACGACCCGCGCAGTGCGGTGCGGATCAAGGAGGCCGGTGCCGCGTCGGTCATGCCCGCCGGTTCGCCCATCGGGTCGGGTCAAGGGGTACTCAATCCGCTGAATATCTCGCTGTGCCTGGAACTGCTCAAGGAAGGCGATCCGACGTATCCGGTCATCGTCGATGCCGGCGTGGGTTGTGCATCGGACGTGTCGATCGCGATGGAACTCGGTGCCGACGGCGTGCTGCTCAACACCGGCATCGCCCACGCCAAAGACCCCGTCAAAATGGCCAGGGCGATGTCGCTGGCGCTCGAGGCCGGACGATTGAGTTATCAATCCGGCCGGATCGGCAAGAAACGCTACGCAACGGCATCGAGCCCGTTTGAGGGTGTCATCAGCTATATTCCGGGCGAGTAAGTCGATATGCGATTCGCCACATGGACATTCCGCATCGCGGCGGGGTACGGGTTTCTGGTTACCGTGCCGATGTTTTTCCTTGAATCAAAGGTCATCCCGACGCCCAACCATCCGGAACAGTATTACGGGTTTCTCGGGCTGATCCCGGTCTGGCAAATCGCGTTTTGGATCATCGGATCAGACCCGATCCGCTATCGCCCCCTCATGCCGGTGGCGATATTGGAGAAGGCGAGCTTTGTCATCGTCTGCTCGATTCTGTTCGGCATGGGTCGGATCGCCGCAGACGTATTGCCCCTGGCGGCGATTGATGCGGTGCTGGGCGTGCTGTTTGTGATCGCGTACTGGAAGACGCGCGCCGACGTGGCGCATTGACTCATATCAGGGACGAATCGTGACAATCGATTTTGAAAAACTCTGGACGCTCGCCGCCGAACACTTTGTGCTCGGCGAAGATTCCATTCACGGGCCATCGCACTGGCGGCGGGTGGAATCCAACGGCCTGTGGCTGGCCGAACGCAGCGGGGCGGATGTGGTTGTGGTGCGACTTTTCGCGGTGCTGCACGATTCCTGCCGCGAAAACGACGGCAGAGACCGCGAGCACGGCTTTCGCGCCAGCGAATTCGCCAAAACGCTTCGCAACCCCTGGCTGCCGATCAGCGATGAACAGTTTGACCTCCTAACATACGCGCTGATTCATCACGATCGCGGGCAGGTGAGTGCGGATGCGACGATCGGCACCTGCTGGGACGCCGACCGACTCGATCTCACCCGCTGCCACATGACGCCGCACCCGCGATTCATGAGCACCGAAGCCGGACGCATCAAAGCGGGCGGAATGGGCTATCGCGGCGTGGAAGGCGGATCGGTTCTGCATCCTCGGTGACTCGGTGACAGCCGAACTAAATTTGCGTGAGTCAGGCTGCCCCGCATGATATAATTCCGTCATGGCCAAGAACCGCACCGATGATGATGTTGCTCAGGAACTGCGCAAGTTTGTCCGCGCCGCGCCTTTTTCTTCGTTTGATATCCGCACTACAGACGGCGATACCTTTTCGATCGTTCACCCCGATTTTATCGCGATCGCACCCACCGGCCGGATGGCAGTTGCGTATGCCAAAGGCGAGGACACCGCAACGGTGATCAATTTGCGGCACGTCGTTTCCATCTCCCCCACACGCCAGCGAAAAGGCATGCTTGGGTCGGGCGGCGGCAAGAAGTAGCGGCAGCGATTTTGACTTACTCGCACACAGACCACCGAGCGTGCATCCAAAAGCAGAAATGCCGACCGAGACGGGTCCACATTCTGAAATGGCTGTTTTCGCATGGCGTTTGGGAAGCCCGGAGCGGGGCCGTCCCGCTTTTCTCTTCTTGCATCCAATTCGCGATTCTTCGCAACTTCGCGTCTTCGCGCACTCCCGAGTGCGCGAAGAGACGAAGAACCGACCCCGTTTGGCTCGCGACGGCATTCGTTACACCTTCGTATCGAATCAGCTAGGAGCGCGTTTCAGCAATTCGGCGCATGCGCGAAGCCCCTGGTTGTTTGGTTCTTTGCGGATCTTTTGCTCCACATACGCCAGTGGCGTCCATCCGTCTCGGTCTTTCACCGAACGTTGGGCCCCTGCATCAAGCAATTGACGAACGATGTCAGTTTTACCCACCAATGCTGCTTCGTGAAGCGGTGTCCGACCTTCCGAATCACCCTTGTTAAGCAGATCAGGCGCTGGGCGAGTCTCAAGCAACAGCGTGAGAATTTCCCAGTATTCAGCTTGTGCGGCGAGTTGCAGCAGGGTTACCCCTCCGCTATCTACAACCGAGGTCTTCGCTCCCATGCGGATCAACTCGCCCAATGCGGCCACTCGATTACCTTGAACCGCTGCAATAATTGGCAGCTTATCCGCTTTGCCGCCGTTCGGGTCCGCCCCCGCTTTCACCAAATATCTCATCAAATCTAGATTCTCTGCGTCAATGGCGTACGCCAGTGGCAGATCTCCGAAGTCATCCGGCAAATTGACATCCGCTCCACGGCTGACCAATATCTGCACAGCCCATACCTGCCTGTCCAACAGCGCCCAGTTCAGCAGCGTCTTGCCACTTTCAGTCCTACTATCAATATCGTTCAGCTCCGACACCGCCTGCGTAAAGCTATTCCGATCTCGATCTTCAAGGGCGTTCATTGCACGTTCCAACGCCGTACCGGCGGGGCGTGACACAGGAATATTATCAGTGTTTTCTTGGCAACCGGCATTTGCGGCAAGCAAGATCACAATGGCCGTGAAGTACAATCGGCCTACGCAACTCAGGTTCTTCTTCATGGTTTAGATCCCTAACCAGCAATTTTATAGTAAACGTCCGGCGAAGTGCATATTCAGTTTGAGGCGACTGTGACGGCGTAGCGACTGTAACGGATACCCTGAGCGGTTAAATGCCGAGCGGGACGGGTCCACATTCTGAAATGGCTGTTGTCACGAGGCGTCTGGGAAGCCCGGAGCGGGGCCGTCCCGCTTTTCTCTTCTTGCATCCAACTCGCGACTCTTCGCCTCTTCGCGTCTTCGCGCACTCTGGTGCGCGAAGAGACGAAGAGG
>JBGSMH010000312.1:0-7402 GCA_041740275.1 Phycisphaerae bacterium | reverse complement strand
TGCCGAAGCCGTTGTAATCGGGGAGGCGGAGGGTGTATGGCCACAAGTCATCGACGATGCGCGACACGGCAAATTGCAGAAGCGTTACAGCTCTGCAGGTCGGCCGTCGCTGGCTGACCTGAAAACGGATCGCAGCATCTTTCGCGGCAAGCGATATTTACCGATTGGCCTGGTCGAAGCTGGGCGAGGGTGCCATTTCAAATGTGAGTTTTGCGCCGTTCAGACCGTCTTCAACGCTTCGCAGACCCGTAGGCCCATCGACCGCATCATTGCTGAGATTGAAGCGATCAAACATACAAAAAATCTGTTCTTTTTCGTTGACGACAACATCACGTCCAATATTGCGGAAGCGAAGGAGTTCTTTCGCGCACTGATCCCCTGCAACATCCGCTGGGTGAGTCAGGCCAGCATTAACGCGGCACATGACGAAGAGTTCCTTGACCTGTTGGTTCGCAGCGGCTGCATGGGCGTGCTCATCGGCTTTGAAAGTCTGAACCCCGCGAATCTGAAGGAGATGAACAAGACCTTCAACACCATGCGCGGCGGCTTCGATCGAGCCCTGGCCAACTTGCGTCGACATAAAATTCGAGTCTACGGCACGTTCATCTTCGGGTACGAAGGCGACACGCCCGAAAGCTTCGGGCCGACGGTGAAGTTTGCCAACAAACACGCGCTTTACATTGCCGCGTTTAACCACCTTACGCCATTCCCGGGCACACCGCTCTACAAGCGATTGCAGGAGGAAGGCCGGATGCGGTACGAGGCTTGGTGGCTGGACGATCGGTATAGCTATAACCAGATTCCCTTCACACCTGCCGGCATGGACCCGGAGACGCTTCGTTTGGGCTGCCTGGAAGCACGGCGAAAGTTTTATTCATGGCCGGGCATTCTGCGTCGCGGTTTTGATCGGGTGAACCGAAGTGACGCCTTCATGTGGCGGAACTTCTTTCTCATCAACGCCATGCACCGCAAGGACGTCAGCGCACGCGACCACTATCCTCTGGGGGATTTGTCCTGGCGCGGCAAATTGCTGGAGGCGAACTGATGATCGCGGGCGCTGCCAGCACGGTACGATTTGCACTGGCCGATCGCTCGCATGATGCCGGAATTCGACGGTTGCTGCGAGAGAGCACGATGGAAGGGGATATCGAGTTGTCCATGCGCTGCGAGCCGAGCTACTTCGCCGCGATGGCCGAACTGGGTGGGGAAACACACACGATCGTTGCGTTGTGTGGCGAGGAAATTGTCTGTGTCGGCAGCATCAACATCCGCGATCGGTACTTCAATGGAAGGTCCGCCCGCACGGGCTACCTCGGCCACCTCCGGCTTGCGCGAACGCACTTCGGGCGGTACGACATTCTTCGCCGCGGCTACAAATACTTCCGCGAATTGTGGCCACAATTCGCGATGGACGTCTGTTTCACCAGTGTTGCTGCCGACAATATCCGGGCGCAGCGATTTCTTGAATCCGACGTCCGCACCATGCCTGCATACAGACCAGTTGGTGAACTGCTCACCTTGCTGGTGCGCATCGGACGATTTCAAATGCGGCCGGATGCGACCCGGAAACATGAAACCCGCTTTAAGTTGGCGGAAGGCGATGTAGAAGTGGACGCGATCATGGAATGCCTATGTGAAGCGCAGCACAAGTTTCAGTGGGCACCGTGCTGGTCAAAGCATGAGATCGAACAGCGATTTCAGTCCGGCACTTCCGCGCACTTGATCGCTGGTGATGGTAGCGTTGTGGGCTTTGCTTCGCTGTGGGACCAGCGGCCGTTCAAGCAGGCTGTGGTTGCGGGATATTCCCGTCGGCTATCGCTCTTCCGCCCGTTGCATAATCTGTTTTCCGCCACCGTCGGCATCGGCGTCAGACTGCCGCGGCCGGGGACGGTGTTAGCCAACGCATTCGTGACGCCTCTGATTACGCCTAGCGGCGATCCCAACACCACATCCATACTCATCAACGGCCTTATGAATGCGGCACAATCTCTTGGAATCGGTTCGTTGGCGATCGGACTCGATGCGCGAGATCCCCGCGCGGGCCAAATCATCCGCGATTTCAGGCCGCACGTTTATCGTACCCGTCTGTACACAGTTGGCTGGTCGAATAAAATCCATGATGCGCCCGACGGGCGGCTGATGTACCCGGAGATCGCACTTCTATGACAGGTCGTCTCATCGCCCAAACTGATCTCTCTGCCGTCGACCGGCAGGCTATGCTGGACTTGCTCAACGCCCACTTCGACGGCGTGACCTCTTGCCAATTTGATGCAGACCTTTGCAACAAAAACTGGGTGGTATTGATCGAACAGGAAAACCGAATCGTGGGGTTCTCCACGCTTCATGTTGCCGAAACGGTAGTTGAGGGTGAATTGCTGTGCGTGGTCTGCTCTGGCGATACGATCGTCGCGCCTGAGGCATGGGGAACGGCCTACTTTCCGCGGGCGTGGATCGGCGCGGTGTATCGGCTGCGCGAATCCTATCCGAACGGGCGACTCGTCTGGCTCCTCCTCACCTCGGGCTATCGCACATACCGATTCCTACCCGTCTTCTGGCAAACATTCTATCCACGATGGGATGAGCCGACGCCTATTCGATGGAAGACGCTTCTGGACACGCTGGCGAAAGATCGATTCGGTCGAGCATACGACCCGGCGACGGGAATCGTCCGATTCGACCGGCCGCAAAAGCTTCGCGGCCGACTCAGCGAAATACCCGCCGGCCGAGCAGATGATCCGCATGTCGCGTTTTTTCTGAAGGCCAATCCGGGACACGCAGAAGGCGACGAACTGGTTTGTGTTGCTGATCTTGACCCAATCAATCTTTCCGCCGCTGGCCGACGCGTCGTCTACGGGGCCAGACGGTGAGTGCCCTGGCGACATTGGCCAATTCCGTCTGGTGGGCGAGCAATCTGCCCGCATGGCTGGCCTATCGAAATGCGCTGTCCGACCCAGCTGCCGCTCAGTCCGGCGTCTTAAAGTCGATCCTTCGCTCCGCCGCGCCGTCCGCGTTTGGACGCGAACACGGGTTCTCACGGATCAACACATACAAGGATTTCTGCCAACTTGTCCCGATTCGAGACTACGCACAGTTTGAACCCTGGATCGATCGCATTCGCCAAGGCGAACAATACGTTCTAACAACCGAGAAAGTGAAAAGTCTTGCGGCGACAAGCGGAACCACCCGCGGAAGAAAACTGATCCCCTACACGCGGGCGCTTCAGCAACAGTTCAACCTCGCCATCGCGCCTTGGATTGTCGATTTGTTTCACACCTACCCGACCCTGATGCGAGGACGGGCATATTGGTCGATCAGCCCGGCAATTAGGGCCAAAGATGATGAGCCATCGGCGGTCCCCATCGGATTTGAGGATGATGCCGAATACCTCGGATTTGTTCGACGTATGCTGGTCAATTCGGTGATGGCCGTTCCTGCGTCGATTCGATATTCGCCGGACATGCAATCGTGGCGTGAACACACGATGCACCATTTGCGGCGAGCGGATGATCTGCGCATGATCTCAGTCTGGCACCCGTCATTTCTTCCGCTATTACTCGGCGGGGATCAGGGGCAAGCGACGGCAATCTGGCCAAAACTGAAGTTGATCAGTTGCTGGGCGGATGGCCATGCGAAATTGGCAGCCCAAGCCCTTGCTGATCAGTTCCCCGGCGTGATCGTCCAACCCAAAGGCCTGATCGCCACCGAGGGAATCGTTTCCATCCCATTTGCCGGAAAATGGCCGCTGGCGATTCGGTCTCACTTCTTCGAGTTCCTCACAGATTCGGGGGATACACGCCTGGCTCATGAACTGGAGGACGGCAAGTCATACGAAGTGATCCTGACCATGGCAGGCGGGCTTTATCGGTATCGTCTTGGGGATTTGGTTCGCGTTGAAGGATTTGTCCGACAGACACCGTCAATCCGATTTGTAGGCCGAGCCGGTAATGTCTCCGACCGGTTTGGCGAGAAGCTGGCCGAGCAATTTGTCATCCAGACCATCGCCACGCTGGAAGCCGAGTGCGGCGTGCAATGGTCTTTTGCGATGCTCGCCCCCGACGGCCCGAGGTACAGCCTTTATGTTCAGGGCATTTGTCCGCCCGAGATCGCGCATCGCCTGGAACGATTGCTGCGCGACAATCCTCATTACGCCTATTGCCGCGAACTGGGACAACTCGAGCAGGCAGCCGTTTTTGCTGTCGCAGGCAACGCAGATCAGGTCGTCGCACGCCGTCTTGGCGGATTGGGCCAGAGGTTAGGCGACATCAAGCCCATCGCCCTGAGCCAACTCGATGGCTGGACCGCCTTGTTTCAGAAATCTGATATTCTGGCGCGCGGGTTCTGATCAAAATGGATGGCGACCGCCGACTGTTTCGACAGCGGGAACCGATGCGGTCAATGAGGGCCGTCAACTCAACCAACGTCACTCCTTTGAGGGTCCGCCGACCATTGCACGACATGACACTAACAGTCCCAGAGACCAGAGGTGTGACATAAAATGCAAATGTTGTGCGAAATCACGCAAGCCACTTCACTTCAATTCGACAGATGGAGTCTATTCGAGCGAATCTATTCCCGGTCGCCGTCTTTTCCTTCGTCTTTGACGCTTGACCAGGTCAGGCCGAAGCGGGCGAGGTATTTGCGGAGGCGGTCGGCGTCGTTGCTTGAGCGCTTGGATGCACGCGACGCCGCAAAAAGTTGCCGCCCGGCGTCGGACAGCGAACGACTACTTCGACAGGTTCGTAGCACGAATTCGAGCTGAACGCGGTCAAACGGATCGATCTGTGTGATGGACTGCGCGGGTAGTATCGATTCGAGGTCGCTTGTGTCAACGCCTGACTTCCCGCCACGCCAGGCCGAGCGCAGTCGAACGATTTCTTCATCAACCCCCTCCACTGTGATCCTAGCGCTTCCTGCCAGCGTACACATGCGCTGGACGGCGGCGTTCAGATCACGGAAGTTGCCAGCCCACGCGGCCTCGCTCGAAACGGCAAATTTCAGGAACCGCTCGCACGCCTCCTTGTTCATCGTCACCCGCGTTCCCTCCCGTTCGGCGAATCGATTGAGTTCGTACTCCAGGTTCGGCCCGATATCCTCCGGCCGATTGCGAAGCGCGGGCAGGGCAAACGTCCACAAGTTGATCCGGGCCAGCAAGTCCTCACGAAACGCCCCGGCCCGCACGGCCGACTGAAGGTCGCGGTTTGTGCCGGCGATAAGTTGGAAGTCGCTCGTTGCTTCCTTATCCGATCCGACGGGAAGAAATCGCTTCTCCTCCAATGCGCGAAGCAACATCGCCTGCTCATCGAGCCCGAGTTCACCGATCTCATCAAGGAACAAGACGCCTTTGTCTGCGGTCTTGAGCAGGCCTGGGCGGTCGTTGGTTGCGCCGGTAAACGCGCCTTTGCGATGGCCGAACAGCGTACTCATCGCGCCGTCGCCGCGAATGGTCGCGCAGTTGACTTCGATCAGTTCGCCATGGACCTGTCGACGCAGCTTTTTAAGTTCGTGGATGCGTCGTGCCAGACGCGACTTTCCCGCACCGGTTGGCCCGAGCAGTAGCAGCGCGGCGCGAGACCGGATTGCCACGCGCTCGATCTGATCGATCAACTCGTTGAATTGCACGTTCCGTGTTGGGATACCGCCCTTCAGAAACGACAGGCCTTCGTCGCGCTCTTTCTGGAATCGAGCGGCGATTCGGTCGTAGCGCGAAAGGTCCAGATCGATAATGTCGTGTCCGCCGGCGGACTGTTCGCCGCGCTTGGGTGGAGACGTTTGCAGCAGGCGGCCGGGGATGTCGCGGCTTTCGGTCAGCAGGAACAGACAAATCTGTGCGACGTGCGAGCCGGTGGTGATATGGACCAGATAGTCTTCCTCCTCGGGCATGAACGGATAGCCCATCGCCCAGTCGTGCAGGCAGCCGTACACTTCTTCAAAGTCCCATGGGTCTTCCATGTCGCAGATGTTGCGGACGATTCTGGTTTCCGGGGAGACCGTCGCGATGTCGGCCTGCAACTGCTCGGCGAGCGTGGTGAATCGCGTCTGATGGAGCAGTTCGAAGCGCGTAACCAGTAGGTCTTCCTGCTGGCACACCGCCACTGTCGGCCGCCACCGCTCCCAGCGCGGCGGACCGCGTCCCTGATCCAATACCGGTCCCAAAAGGCCGATTACCACCAGCGGCTTAGTCATATCCCATAGGATAAACTACAATCCGCTCATATATCAAATCTGCTATTCAGCACCAATGTCGGACCGGCGTCAAAATTCTTCGCTAACGTCTTAAGTGCTGGATGTGAAGTCACTTACGAACCATCGATCAATGCCCGATCTGAATCTGGCACGCCCCGTGCTATGTCTGTACCTCGTCAACATTTAGTCCGAAAGGAATGGTGCAATATGGCAAACAAGAATCTGTTCAAGTCACTCGTCGGCCTCCTCGCTCCCAAGGCGGAGGTCATCAATGAAGCGGGCGGCGTCGCGTATGCGATGTCGAACGAAGCGGCCCTCGCTCAGTACGCGGCGACCGGTTGCCTCAACGCGACCTTCTATGCGTCGGCTGAGGAGCAACTCACCAACGTGCTCAAGTTCTGTAAAGACGTCGAGCCCGAGTTCATCGCCGGGACGGCGATCTACGCACGGCGCGACGGCTTGATGAAGGACATGCCCGCACTTTTGTGCGCTGTTCTGGCGAAGCGCTCGCCGGGCTTGCTGGCCGAAGTGTTCGATCGGGTGATCGACGATGCCCGCATGCTCCGCAACTTCGTGCAGATCGTCCGCTCGGGTGTGACGGGGCGCAAGAGCCTCGGAACGCTGCCCAAGCGATTGATCCAGAACTGGTTTGAGTCGCGCAGCGATGATCAGATCTTCCGCGCCTCGGTTGGCAACGACCCGTCGCTGGGGGGATGTGATCAAGATGGTCCACCCCAAGCCCCGGACCGCGTCGCGGGCAGCACTTTACGCCTACCTGATCGGCCGACCATATGAGAAGGCGGATCTGCCGGCGCTGGTGAAGGAGTTTGAGACGTTCAAGAACCGCACGAGCAAGCACGTGCCCGATGTTCCGTTCCAGATGCTGACCAGCCTGGAATTGGACCAGAAGGACTGGAAGCGGATTGCCCGCAACGCTCCGTGGCAGATGACGCGGATGAACCTCAACACCTTTGTCCGCCATGGCGCGTTTGAAGGTGGGCAGGGTGCGGAATTGACCAACATCATCGCCAACCGCCTGCGAGACCCGCTGGCGATCGCGAAGGCGAAGGTCTTTCCGTACCAGTTGATGGTTGCCTACATGCAGACGGCGGGCGTGCCCGAGTCGATCCGCGAATCGTTGCAGGACGCGATGGAAGTCGCGGTCGGCAATGTGCCGCAGATCAAAGGCCGCGTGATCGTGTGCCCGGACGTCAGCGGC
>JBGSMH010000311.1:0-7443 GCA_041740275.1 Phycisphaerae bacterium | reverse complement strand
GCCAGCACTGAAGTGCTTGGGCTTGGCGGACTTAACCGCACCACCCTTTGAGCCTCCGTACGAGCTACCACCGAAGGACGAGCCTCCATGTGAAGACCCGCCGTTTGATGATCCACCACCCGAAGCGCCGCCTCGCGATGGTTTGCCGCCGGTGTGGCGATCATGTCGCGGTGCGTGTGAGTCACTGCGATGCGACTCATGCCGACGCGGTTCGTTGTGTTTGCGGTGTGAAGACGACTCGCGATCGTCGCTCGACGGCCGGCCGGTATCTCCGACCAATCCCTTTAGTGCCGGTGACGCCGCATCGTACGCGGGCTGATCTTCACGAACGGTCAGCGAACGCTTGATCAGCCGTTCGATCTGCCGCAGGTTTTGCCGCTCGTCATGGTCGCAGAACGACACCGCATTTCCTGACGCCCCCGCCCGCGCGGTTCGGCCAATCCGGTGAACATACGTCTCGGGTTCGTGGGTCAGATCGTAGTTGACCACATGCGTTATCCCGTCGACGTCAATCCCGCGCGATGCGATATCGGTCGCGACCAGGATCGGGGTCTTCATCGTCTTGAAGTTCGACAATGCCCGTTGACGGGCGTTTTGACTCTTGTTGCCGTGGATCGCCTCAGCGCGGATGCCGCGCTTGTAAAGCGCCGCGACCACCTTGTCCGCCCCATGCTTGGTGCGTGTGAAGACGATCGACCGTGCCATCGGCAGTTCGTGATAGAGGTGGGCCAGCAGTTGGGCTTTGTTCTTCTTGTCGACAAAATAGACCGATTGGTCAATGTTGTCGGCAGTGCTGGAGACAGACGCCACCTGCACACTGACCGGATCGCGAAGCAGATTCTTGGCCAGTTCGCGGATTTCCCGCGGCATGGTCGCCGAGAACATCAGAGTCTGACGGTCTTTTTTCAGCGTCTGCGTGATTCGCCGGATGTCGACGATAAAGCCCATGTCCAGCATCCGGTCGGCCTCATCGAGTACCAGCGTGTGGACGTCGCGCAGATCGATCAGGCGTTGGTTCATCAGATCCAACAGACGCCCGGGCGTGGCGATGCAGATTTCAACCCCGCGGCGCACCGCGTCGGCCTGCGGGCGCTGGCCCACACCGCCGAAAATGACGGTCGTGCGAGCCCGCACGTTCGCACCATAGGCGCGAAACCCCTCGTCGATTTGCGACGCCAATTCGCGGGTCGGACAAAGTACCAGCACCAGCGGACGGCCCGACTGGGCGGTCTGCTTCTTCTGAACGATGGCGTTGAGAATGGGCAGTGCAAACGCGGCGGTTTTGCCGGTTCCGGTCTGGGCACAGCCCATCACATCGCGGCCGGCCAGGATGTGTGGGATCGCCTGCGCCTGGATGGGCGTGGCAATTTTATATCCTTCGGCGATTACAGCGCGCAGGATCGGTTCGGACAAATTAAGATCAGCAAACAACATTTACGGTCCTTCAGTGGACGCCAATGCGCACTGAGAGGGCCGGTTCAGAAATGAACGCGTAAAAGCCGCCAATGCGCTACAATCACGCGGGTTTCCTGGGGAAACATCTCGAAAAACTCACTACCATCTTTGAATGGGAATTGAGGCCGAGGCGTGTTGTGAGGAAAGAGTATCGCAGGAAACTTAAATTTGTCCAGCGAAATCCGCGATTTTGCGATTTTGATCGCCCAGAACTGACCGGAAACGCGATTCGTGCGTCGCCGGACAGCCGTATTATCGGTCAGCCTTTATCTACCGGTTCCGGGATCGGCGTCTCCATCGGGCGCTTCCAGAGCAGGTGCAAACGCCAGTGATCGTCATCCCGCGTCGGATAATCCATGCGGTGATGCGCCCCGCGCGATTCGGTCCTTGTATAGGCGGCGGCGGTGACGAGAAATGCTACAGTCAGCATATTTTGCAGTTCCCAACCGGCCTGGGCCAGTTGCGGATTGTTGGTTGGCAAAAAGGTCTTGTCCATGACATAACGACACCAGAACGCGATGATCTCGCGCGTTTCGTTGAGTCGATCGCCGTCACGCTCGATGCCGACGTTGCGCCACATGATCGAACGCAGCGAACTCTTAACGTCGGTGACATCCAGTTCGGTCTTCTGCGAAACTGGGATCTTGTGTTCCAGATTCTGGGGGAAGGCAATGCTGTTCTTGCTGGCTTCTGCCGCCGCGTCGATGCCCGCGCGGTAGCCGAAGACCAAACCTTCGAGCAGCGAATTGCTGGCGAGTCGATTCGCGCCGTGCAAACCGGAGCAACTGGCTTCACCGATCGCATAGAGGCCGGGGAGGCTGGTGCGTCCGACCAGATCGGTATCGACCCCGCCGATCATGTAGTGCGTGGCGGGATGGATCGGGATCAGATCTTTGGCCAGATCGATCTCGAATTGCTGGCACAATCGCGCCAGTTGTGGAAAACGCTTCTTGAAGGCTTCTGTCTCCAAATGTCGCGTATCCAGAAACACATGCGTGTGATGCGTTCGGCGAATCTGCTCGACGATGGCGCGGGCAACCACGTCGCGCGGGGCCAGGTCCATATCCTTGTGATAGTCGGCCATGAAGCGGTAGCCGTTGCGATCGACCAGATGCGCGCCTTCGCCGCGGACGGCTTCGGTGATCAGCGCACGCGATGAACCGGCGACATACAGCGTTGTCGGGTGAAACTGCACCATCTCCATATCCGCCAGGCTCGCACCCGCGCGATACGCCATCGCGTGACCGTCGGCGGTGGCGATTTTGGGGTTGGTCGATTCACGCCACAGTTGTCCCGCGCCGCCTGAGGCAAGAATTGTTCGGCGGGCCCAGATGACGTTGATCTGGTTATTGATCATCGCCAATAGCCCCACGCAGCGGCCGTCATGGGTGATCAGGTCGATGGCAAAACTTCGCTCGCTGATGCGGATCGAATCGAAAGACCGAACTTTGTTGATCAAGGTCTGCGCCAGTTCACGGCCGGTGGAGTCGCCATAGGCATGGAGGATGCGGGCATAGCTGTGGCCGCCTTCAAGCCCGTACGCCAGGTTGTAGGCATTGCCGGCCTGCTTATCGAAGTTGGCACCCCACTGCATCAATTCGATGACGCGCAGCGGGCCTTCTTCGACGACGGTGCGGACACTTTTTTCGTCGCACAGGCCGACGCCGACGACTTCGGTGTCGCGGACGTGGGCGTCGACAGAGTCCAGCGGCTGAAGGACGGCAGCGATGCCGCCTTGGGCCCACCAGGTGTTGGATTGTTCGATGGTGTCTTTTGCCAGAAGCAGAACATCCGCCCCACTTTCTGCCGCCGCGATCGCCGCCCGCAGCCCCGCCACGCCCCCGCCGATCACCAGCACATCCGTAATCTGCTGCGGCAGACGCGAAGCCTTAAATGGGATCAGGTAGCGGCGTTGGGTGAGGGATTCAAACATTCAGGGATATCCGGTGGCTTACGAAACACGATGTTTCACGCGCTCTCGCGTGTCGCGATCTTGAAGTTCTCGCGTTCGCCGATGCCGCGAAGGGGATAATCCTTCCGAAGAGGATAGGACCCAAAACCGTTCCAGGTGAAGATCCGCCGCAGATCGGGGTGATTTTTGAAAATGATGCCGAACAGATCGTAGACTTCGCGTTCCGGCCATTCCGCGCCAGGCCACACCGACGTCACACTGTCGATCAGCAATCCGGGATCGCCTTTGGCCACCGCGTCTTCGTCGCGCACGTCTACGCCGGGCGCGGTGTCGCGGGTGGGGTCAAGAAACACCTTCAGCCACAGGCGATTGGTATAATGCGTGCTGCTGAGCCCGTAATTGACGCAGAATCGGTGTTCCGCCCCGCCATAGCCGAGATAATCCACGGCGTTGAGATCGGACAGAAAGTCAAAGCGGGTGCGCGGGTCATCGCGCAGGAATGTGGCCACTTTCAGCAGGTCGTCGCGATCCACGACCAGCGTGATAATGTCGCGAAACTCCCCAGCCTTGAACTTGATGCCGGCAAACGCCTCTTTGAGAGGCTCGAACGCAGGATGAGTGATGGTTTTGGCCATGATTTCGGATTCGATTCTCGACATTGCTCGGGTCGGGTCAAGCCAAGGGTCCATTCTTACTGGGCGAGGCCGTAAATGAGCAAGCCAAGCAGGACCATCGCCAGGATGATCGATATCAGGAGCGCGATCTTCCAGGCGCTGTATGGCCGCTGCCCGAGGACCGTGCCGGTGCGGGCGTTAATGATGAAATGAAACGTGCGGCTGCGGTATCGGTACGCACTGATCCAGACGGGCAAGAGGATGTGTTTGAAGGTGATGTCGTTGTGCAGCACGTCAAGCGTGGAGATGCGCTGCTCGTCGCCGCCGATGTCGCGGTTGACGGTGCTACGGATGACCGGTTCCATCAATTGCTTGGCAATCTCGAACCCCTCCGGCAGGTCGATCATGTATGTTTCGGCGATGAAACCCGAAAGATAGGCGTCGTCGTAGGCGACCAGATTGGGCAAATCCCAGCCGGAAAGCTTGTTTCGCAGATCGACTGGCAGCGACCGGTCGGCCAGGACCAGCACATCATCAAAGGTGTTATAGACACGTCCCGCGGCACCGGACCAGCGAATCTTACGGACTTGTCGCGTCTGTCGGACGGACTTGCCATTGACCCTGGTGGTGTAAGATTCGGTCTCATAATAGGCGTCGCCTCGATAGCCGGTGTAGTCGGCGATTGTTTTGGCGTCGTAGGTCCAGGCAGGGATATAGAGGCCCTTGAGTCCGCCTCGCTGGGCGTGTTGTTTCAGATCGTTGGGCGCGAACCAAAGCGAGCCAAGCCACTGATCGAATCGGGATTGAGAATCGCGGCTGTCGATCGCAAAAGGGAGCAGGGATTTGGGCTTGATGAGCGTCCGGGTGATGGCAGTTGCGACGACGGCGCGGCCACAGAATGGGCAATCGCCAGAAGATTGACCGGGAGGCAGTGTCGATTCACCGCCACACCCATCGCAATGAAAGACGACCGAATCAACGGTCGGCTGCGTATCAACCAACGCCAACAGTTGGGCGGCATAGTCGTTTTCTTCAATTACCGTATCCGAGGCGGCGATCTCGTTGAGTTCGCCACAATAGATGCACTTGAGCGCGCGAGTGCCGGGTGCGAATTCGAGCATCGCACCGCACTGCTTGCATGGAAATTGCTTGGAGTCAGCCATGACACGCCCGCCGCGTCAGCCCAATCACTTCGGCAACGGCGGCGGGACGGCGTCGAAGAGTGCCTTTAGTTCCGCGACCTCATCGGCGCGAATCCAATTGGGCAGACCTTGTTTCCAAACGAGTGTTTCCCGCTTGACCTGTCCGGACTGCACACGGGTGAGGAGGTTGTTCATGTCGATCGGACCCTGCTGCTGGCCATCGATTGCGACGAAAAAGCTGTTCCCGGCAGGCAATGGCGGAGGCGTGACCGATTGTGCCGCGCCCGATGCCGACATCGCACCGGCCATCTGGTTCGCCATCGCAAACCCAGCGCCCATGCCAGCACCCATCCCGGCCATCCCGCTGGGGTTTTCGGCGGCTTTGGCGATCGCTTCGGCGCTTTGAAACTTCATGTACGCATCGAGATTGCCGATCACGCCCATGCTCGTTCGCTTGTCCAGCGCCGCCTCCACCTCGGGCGGAAGTGAGATGTTCTCGACCACCAGAGAGGCCAGTTCCAAGCCCATCGCCTGAAAATCAGGATTGACCCGACCGATGAGCACCTTGCCCAGTTCGTCCTGATTGGCAGCCAGATCCAAGGTGGGAATCTTCGACTCACCCAGCGCATCGGCAAATCGCGAAACGACCATATCCCGCAACTGCTCGCCGATCTCATCGACGGTAAACCGCTGATCGGTCCCAATGAGCTGACGCAGGAAAGTCGGCACATCAAATACGCGGATCGCAAACGTTCCGAACGCCCGCAAACGCGTCGGGCCAAACTCCGGGTCGCGGAGCATGATCGGATTTTTTGTGCCCCACTTGCGATCGGTAAAGATGCGCGTCGAAACGAAATAGCACTCGGCCTTGAACGGAGAGTTAAAGCCGTATTTCCAGCCCTTGAGCGTGGCGAGGATCGGCAGGTTCTTCGTTTCCAGCGTGTAGGTGCCGGGACTAAAAACGTCTGCAAGCTGGCCTTCGTTCACAAACGCCGCCATCTGCCCTTCGCGGACGACCAACTGGGCACCGTTCTTGATCTCGTTCTGGTACCGCTCGAAACGATAGACCATTGTCTCGCGGTCCTGATCGAGCCATTCGACGATGTCGATGATCTCGCCCTTGAGTTTGTCCCAAATGCTCATGGTCGCTCGCTTTCAAGATTGTCGGACGGACATAACGACGGTGCGACTACGGATTGTTTTCCGGCTTCGATTCCGGTGCGGGCTCCGCCGGGGTCGTGGGCTCGGTCGGGGCCTCTGTCGAAGTTGGGGTCGCGGGAATCGGAGCAACTTCGGGGGCCTGTTCGACGAAATCGTCGTCATTGGGCTCAAGGTAAACCTCATCCATCGCGGTCGCATCAACTTCCTTACGCATCAGGTAATAGATGATGGTACTGGAGCTGAAATATAGACTGATCGCATACGCTCCGAGCATCGCGATCGCCAAATAAACCCACAACGCGATCAGCCAGGCACCGATGGTGTGCGTGAAGCCGAGTGCGGCAAAGTTGGGGTTAAACGACAGATTCATCATGCTTTCCGGCGTCGGCCACATGCTGTTCATCAGCGATGTGCCGTCGGCGGCGTCTGCCCACATGAACATCCCGACACCGGCATGCGTCAGCGACAGCAGCAGGTACAGGAAGAATCGCACAAATAGATAGGTGATCGCTCCATAGACCAGTGCCACGAGGGAGTAGAAGATCATCTGCCACGGACGGGCATAGAGGTAGCTGAACGACCGGCTGACGGCATCGAAGCTGTCGGAGCCTTCGACCGCGATCGTCGGGTACATCAAATGCCCGCCGCCCAGCAGGCCGAGTGCGGTCAGGGTCATCACCAGGCCAGCCAGCAGTGCGAGGATGAACAGCGCGCCAACCACAATCGACCAAAGCCCACCGACTACGCCCAGGGACATCAATAGCGACAACACGCCCAACACCAGTGCGATCACCAGAATAATGATGATCGGGATCAGCGGAGCGAAGATGAAACTGAGCACTTTGCCGGTGCTAAAACGGAGAGCTTGGCGGACGGAGATTTTCTCGTCGCGCGCCACCTGTACGGCCGCGATGCGGGAGATCGCCCCGCCGCAGATCGCAAGCAGAAGGATGTAGAACGCGAAGAAGACGGTGAAGTAAACATAGTGCTGCGTGATCGCCCACTGCGGTGCGACGATGAAGAATCGGTACAGCGAAATCCGCACACCATTCGGTCCGGTGAAATCCAGTGCCACCGCAGCCGAGGCGGCGGCGTCGATCTGGTTGATCTGGTAGCCGATGAAGTGAATGAACAACCCTTCGCCACGAAGGGTTTCAAG
>JBGSMH010000310.1:0-7349 GCA_041740275.1 Phycisphaerae bacterium | reverse complement strand
TTCCTGATCATTGTATCGTGCGGGCAATCATCCGACGTGACAAGTGCCCGCGTTTACGACTTTATCAGACGTTCATGTTTGTGGTATGCAAACGCCACAGTGAGTCGGTACACTCTGCCGCGTGTCGGAACTGGGAAGTCTGTTTAGCCTGTCGATCGATCCACTCGCCGCCTTGGAGGCGTTGCGCGATAGCGGCGTGGCGTTGGAAGTGATCGGGCCGGAAGATGAATGGCGACAGATCAATATCAAGCCCGTCACGACCGACCCCAACGCCCCTGCCGCCCGGCTGACGCTTACCCTCAAGACGCGCCAGCTTGATCAGCTCTTTTTTAGAAAAATCGTTCCAGAACTGCTCATGCGGGTGAGTCAAATCGCCACGGATGACGTTGGAAGGCAGCACGCGCTGGAATCGCTGATCCCGCATTTTGGGGCGTGTATCGAGATGATCGCCGAGCCGGGGTTTTCAGAACACGATGATTTTTTGAAGTCGATGACGCTGATCGCACGGCTGATCGAAGGCGTGTTTGTCATCCCCGCCGGTTTTCTGGACGCCGAATCTCGCGAGATTTTGATGTCCAACGGGATGAGTCACCCCGATGCCCAGTTGCCGGCGATCCCGGATTGGCCGATCCTAGCCAGCGAACCGATCGAGCGACGATATCTCGGTCACGGGGACGCCGGGCAGTTGATGACCCTCTCGCCGACTGAGGTATTTGATCCCCACGACGAACCCGAACTCGCCACGCCCGTCGCCCGCCGGGTGGCGGAACGGATGTACGCGATGCTCAGCGTCGCCTATCGCGGAGTGCTTGATATCAATTCTGAACGAGTGCACAGGGAAGCTTATCTCACCCGCCTGGCGGACTGGTTTTGGACGCTGAATGTCGGGCATGAGCTGGAAGATCAGGAACGGCATATCCTCGATCAGCCCCTGGGCGCGATCGGGCGCGATGAGGCGATGACGATCTCGCAACAGCTCGAAGCGGTCGTCGTGCTGGCTTGGGCACTGGAATTGGTCGAATTGCCCGCGCCGGATCAGTTTGTTCAAGCCAAGCGATTAGCGGATGTTTTGGGACTTTTTCGAGAGGACACGCGGTTTGTGATCGACTCTGCCGAGTTGCGACACGAACACGAGCTTCGCGCCGCCGCAGACCAGATCATGGCGGTGCATTGGCGTTTGCGGGAATTTGCCGTCAATCCCAATGCGATCGACTTCGAGCGCATGTGCGCCGAAAGTTGGTTTGGTCCGATTGATCCGGGATCAATTCCCATGCTTGACGGCGATCTATCAATCGTCGGCATACCGCTGGTGGATAGCGATCCGGCGACCGTTGCCCGCATCTCCGTCACAATCCAGCACCGACACCGCGCCATCAACTGGCTCTGCGGTCACCACCCGGTTTTTTCGCAGGTCGATATTTCGACCTAGGCCGACCAAATTAACCAGCGGTTGCGGTTTGTAGTTCGCGACATCTACCCTTGGTGGATCATTTTCAACCCCTGCGTCCAATAACTCATGCAAAGCCAGTCGCCTGACCGATAAGACATCAAGGTCCGGGTACGCACCCGGACGAGTTTCGGTTTCTCCTTCGGAGGCTTTGCCTCAAAGGTCTGGCCAATGGATCTGGCAACAGTGATCGGCTACGCATTGGCTTGGGGGGCGCTGGGGTACGGCATGTACCACGCCTCTCACGGTGCGCTGGGCGCGTATATCAAGCCCGGCGAAGTGCTCCTGGTCGGCGGCTGCGCGCTGGGGGCGGCGATCGCGTCCATGCCTTTGGCGAGCATCAAAGGTGCGTTGCTGGCGGGCAAGAAGATGCTCTTTAGCACGCACACGCACATCGACCATTTGATCAAGGAAATCGTGCAATACGCCGAAACCGCCCGCCGCGATGGCGTGCTGGCGCTGGAGCAAGTCGCTCGCGAAGCCCCCGATCCGTTTCTGAGGCGTGGTTTACAGCTCACCATCGACGGCACCGACCCTGAAATGATCGAGCGGATCATGCGGATCGAAATCGACGCGATGCTCGAACGCCACAAGCACGGCAAGCATTTCTGGGCATCCCTGGCCAAGTTTGGTCCCGGCTGCGGTTTGGTCGCGTGTCTGACGGCACAGGTCGCGATGTTTCGAAACCTCGACGGCGATGCCGCGACCATCGGTGCGGCGTTGGCGGTGGCGCTGGTCGGCACGTTGTATGGTGCGCTTCTGCAAAACCTGATCGCCGGTCCGATTGCGGAGAAGCTGGGGATTTTGTCGAAGGAAGAAGGCTTTGAAAAGGAGATCATTCTTCAAGGCGTCCTGAGCATCCAGGCCGGCAACAACCCCCGCGTGGTCGAAATGCAGCTGCTAAGCTTCTTGAGCGCCAAACAACAAGCCATCGCCCTCAAAGCCGCAGCGTAAGAGGTGAGATCACCACGGAGACACGGAGAACACGGAGAGCATCAATGGAACTGGAAGAGCTGTCTGAGAAGGTAATCGGCGCGATGATCGATGTGCATCGGGAACTTGGTGCCGGTTTGCTGGAGTCGGCTTACGAAGAGTGCCTTTGTCATGAACTAAGTCTGCGAGGAATTCGGTATCGACGTCAGGTGCCGCTTCGCATTCTATACAAAGGCTTGGAACTGGAATGTGGATACCGGATCGACGTTCTCGTTGAGGAAAAAGTTGTCGTGGAAATCAAGTCCATCAAATCACTTGAACCCATTCACGAAGCACAACTCATCACCTATCTCAAACTCGGTGGATGGAAGGTCGGACTGCTGGTCAACTTTAACGTTCGCGTTTTGAAAGACGGCATCAAGCGGAGAGTCAATTGAGCGTTAAATTGCTCTCCGTGACCTCCGTGTCTCCGTGGTAATATGCTATGGCAAAAGGCTGCAAAAAATGCGACCCGCACGAACTGTGCGAAGAATGTCCTGAGTGGATCTTCACTCTGGCGGATTTGATCATGTGCATGATGGGTCTGTTCGTCATCATGTGGGTGCTCAAGCCCGGCGGGAGTCCGCAGGAATCGGTGGCGGCGGACCCCAAGGACCAGCAGCAGTGGCTGGAGACCGTTGGCGAGATTCGCCGGGGATTCGGGTATGTGCCCGATCCGGGGTCATCTGATCCGGTCGATCAGGCGATGATCGCCAAGCAAATGCGGCTGATGGGCCTGGGGGAAAAAGGCACGGCGATTGACCCGCAGGACGCCGCCGAAGGGACGGACCCGCGAGTGCAGAACATCCGACCCAGCAAGATGTCAGCCGTCGGGACGCAGGTGAACTTCGATATCGGGGACGCATCGCTCGATGTCGAGGACCGCCGACGCCTAGATCAGATCGCCGACAAGATTCGCGGCGTGCGCTTCATCGTGATCGTCACCGGACACGCGGCCAAGGACGATTTTGCCGAAAGCACATCGTCCCAGGCTTTCATGGACATCTCCATCAAGCGTGCCCAGGCCGCCGCCGATTATTTGGTCGCAAGGGGCGTATCGCCGGATGTGCTTCGTGTGCAGGGCTGTTCGACATTTGAGCCGTTGCAGCAAAATGCCTACACGCGTGCCGCCCAGTCGGTGAATCGCCGGGTGGATGTCTTCTCGACCGATCTGATCGTCCGCGATCTGCAAGACGCCCGGCGGGTGTCGCTGTTGCCAAGAGATTGATTTGGACCTATTTGACCACACCAATGCTGAGCAGCAGATTTGCGTAAATGCGTTGTTCGCCGGTGGCGATCGTGAGGCAGACGTCGGGGGACGAAGCCAGATCGTAGAACTTGAATCGCTCCACTTTGGCAAGCGGTAAATCAACCTGGTGATTCTTGAACGTGGCCGAGAACTCGGTCCAAATCTCAGGATCTGACGGCAACGCGTAAGGTCCGGTGCGGGCATAGTCCATCACCTCGGCCAACTCGACCGGGATTGCACTCAGCAGCACATCCAGCACTTCGGTTACACTCGGGCGTCCGGGCGAAAGATTGAGATAAACAACCTCAGCGTTCGGACCCCTGCGGGTCCAGTGCGGGTAGTTGCCGTCGGAAATCAGCACCTTGGAACTGTGCCCCGCTCGCGCCAGGGCGGCGAGGATCTGCGGGTGAATCAACTTTGATTTGAGCATCGGCTTGGCCTTTGAATGTTTGGGTTTAGGTTCGCAGGCAATTGTAAATCGTCCCACCGTAAACGCACGCGAGGGGTTCAGACTTCTTTCAGTTCTGCCAGCGCGATCCCGTTCTCTCCTGCAACGGTATACAGCATATAAACCCGGCCATCCTCTTCAAAGATCGCCGGATCACGCAACTGGTGGCAAGGCTCTGATGCCCAGCCACTGACCGATGGTGCAAGGGGCGTATTGACCCCTTCATAATCCCGCTCGGGTGCGAGCAAATCGTAACGTTCGCCAACTTGCCATTGCGTCCAATCGTCATGGAGCCTGACAGCACGCTGCACGATTCGTTCCGGGCAATCGCCTCTGACCGAATAAAACAAGTGCAGCACATCACCCCGAACGAGTGTGGCAAAATGGCGAGCCGGCGACGCAACGATCTGCGGGCCTTGCTTGAATTGGGTGAGTCCGTCATCCGACTGGAAAATGATCCCCGGCATCGCGATCCCGTAGTGGCGATTCTTCCACTGAAACATCCTCAGATAGCTGGGCGACAAAAACTCCCTATTGCTGGCAAAGCCGACGCCATCGCTCGAAAAAGCGACGCTGGAAAGCTGTTTCCAGCGTTCGCTCGGACTGCTGCGATGGCAGCCGTGGTAATACATGACGATGCGACGATTAACGTGATCGACATGAACATCCGGCGACGCGATATGATCCTCCAGATGGACTTGCTTCAGGGACAGCGTCCCGCCTGGCACGAGGGTGTACGGGCCATCGAGTTGATCTGCGACCGCCAGCCGGATGTAACTCCCGTGGTGGTGTGCGAAATAAAGCCAGTACCGCCCCGGTGCATCAATCCAGTCCGGTTTGCGAATTAGACTCGGCCCGTTGATGTTGTTGCCTTCGGGTCCGATGCCGATGGCTTCGAACTGGGACTGTGTGATGATCGGGCGATCGCCGATGCGGTGTGCGGAGAACATGCTGGGAATCTTAATCTCCGGGCGGCGGCGTTGCATTCTTGGCGTCATCCACCGGAAAGCTCGGCGGGACAAAGGGGGTGCGGCCCCAGGTCGTCCACGGTGCGGTTTCGGGCGTCAACAGGTGCTGTGCCGGGCTTGGCATGGTCAGCACCGGATCGAACGCCGGATCGTTTCGTACGACGATCAGCACATCCGTACGCAGTGCGTTATCGACATCCTTGGCTTCCATCTTCTCAGCAGCATGCGGCAGCGTGGTGGGGGCATTTTCGGCAACGAGCGCGCCGTTGCGCACTGCGATCCGAATGCCATCTCCTTGCCGCACTTGCGGCACCTGTTTGGCCATGCCGTTCTGCAACTGTCCTTGGTTTCTGGTCAGATCAAGCTGCGGGACATTGGCCAGCACCTGATTCTGTTGCCCCTGTAACTCAGGATAAAGATCACCATTGCTATAGACACGCGCTTGCTGTCGGGCTCCACGTTGGGAGTTGATTACCGTGCTGAGGCGTTGAGCGTCCTGCGGGCTGACGTTGCGAACCAGCAGATACTGTTCGCCGGAGCGGGTTGTGTTCTCCATCATGTTCACGCGGGAGGCGACCGAGCCGATCGCCTGCTGCTCAAGCACAGGCGGCTCAGTTCTGTCAGCCGCTGCCGCTGTCCGATTGGTCTGATCGTCGGTTTTCTCAAGCGGGCGAGCATTTGAATGCGCGGTCACCGACGAACTCACCACTTCGGTGCGCACGGGTTCGAATTGATACTTGTTTTGTCCCAAATATCCTGCCAGCAGATTCTGGGTGATGAGCGGATCGTCGGTGGAGACGACGATCGCACTGCCGTTGTTGAGCGACAGCGGTGCGGCTTTGGCATTGGCACCTTTGAGAAGCGCTTCATTGTCGTGTTCGACGGCGGCAATTTCGGTTCGGCCGGCGGCTTCGGCGCGACGTTTGGCTTCCATCTCCTCGGCTGCTTTGTCAACAAAATCCTGCCCCGCC
Source organism: Phycisphaerae bacterium (assembly GCA_041740275.1). GTDB lineage: Bacteria > Planctomycetota > Phycisphaerae > Tepidisphaerales > Tepidisphaeraceae > BPJO01. The sequence continues at coordinate 1,294 of JBGSMH010000310.1, read as the reverse complement.
CCGCCACCCGCACCGGCGACGGCGTCGAATGTCATGCCGTCACGCGTGTTTGCACGTCTATCCCGCAATGTATCGGGTTGTTTGCCATCGAGCGACGGGAGTTCGGGTTGGTCCTGAATCTGCGGCGGTGCGATCGCGACCGAATCATTGTGCAGCAACCCGCCGGGCAGAACAGAATAAACCAGTACGCCCAGGCCGGTCGTCAACAGCAGCATCGCCGCCACCGCGCCCCACTGCGGCCAGCGATGAATCCGCATTGACCCGGCGTCCACTTCCACATCTTCCAGCAACGATTGGCGTTCCAGATGCGCCTGCAGGTGATCCAACACCTCGACCGGCGCGCGTTCGCGCGGCAGCGAACCGATTTGTGATTTGTGCAGCCGCAGTTCGTCAATAATCTGCTTGTGCGGCACATTGGCGGCCAGATACTGCTCGATCTCGGCGCGCTCGCTGGGCGTCAGCTCGCCTTCAATATACGCCGCCAGTTTCGCTTCGATGTTTTCAGTTCCGTTGGCCATAACGTTCACAAGCAGTAAGGAGACAGGAGTTAGGAGACAGGAGTCAGGCTCGGTACGCATCCAGCATCCGGCCACCAGCTCCTGTCTCCTATCTCCTGTCTTCTCTCTTTTCTCATTTCTTCATCTCAATGACTAAATTTTCTCTCAGCGCCAGACGTGCCCGAAAAAGCTTGCTCTTCAAAGTACCCAGTGGCACGTTCAGTACGTCGGCCATCTGCTGGTAATCCATCTCTTCGATATCGCGCATCACCAAAATCGCGCGATATTCGGCATCCAGTTTTCCCATCGCCACCAGCACCAGTTGCTGGGTTTCACGTTGTTCCATCGCCCGTGAAGGCGAGGCATCGCCGTCGCGGGAGAGTCGATCGACAAGGCCGGACGCCTGATCGTCATGCGATCCGTACGCCGGGGCATCGAGCGAAAACGTTCGCCTGCGCTTTACTTTACGCAGGTGACTGATCGCCAGGTTCACTCCGATACGAAACAGCCATGTGAATGGCTGGCTATCGCCTCGGAAACTGTCGATCTTCATCAGCGCTTTGACGAAGGTTTCCTGCGTCAGTTCGCGGGCTTCTTCGTGGTCGCCGACAACGCGGAGAATTGCGTTATAAAGCCGATCCTGCAGCCGGATCGCCAGTTGTCCGAACGCGCCACGGTCTCCGGTCTGGGCACGTCGGAACAGATCGAGTTCCCGCGAATCGTCCACTTGCGGGACGATCCGCATCGAGCTTTCGATTCTGCCAGTAACACTCGACATGGGGTTGGACGCTCCGTGC
>JBGSMH010000309.1:0-3547 GCA_041740275.1 Phycisphaerae bacterium | reverse complement strand
CAGCTAAAAGACCGGATGAAAATCGGCAATGTTGACTTGGGTGCCTGTTTTGACGGCGACGCTGACCGCTGCATGTTTGTCGATGACAAGATGCAAACCATCGGCTGCGATCTGCTGACGGCGTTGATGGCGCGCGATTTCCTCAAGATGCCTCAAAACAAGGGTTCGGCGATCGTCTATGACCTACGCTGCGGCAAGATTGTCGTCGATGAGATCAAAGCCGGAGGCGGCGTGCCCAAACGCGAGCGGGTTGGTCACTCGTTCATGAAAAAGACGCTGGCCGAGACAAAGGCGGTGTTTGGTGGGGAATTGTCCGGCCACTTCTATTTCCGCGACAATTTTAACGCCGATTCGGGCGCGATCGCGTTTGCCCGCGTGCTGTCGATTCTCAGCCAGACGCGCGGGTCGCTCAGCGAACTGATGCAGCCGTTCAAAAAATACTATCAATCGGGCGAGCTGAATTTTCAGGTCGATGACAAGGACGGGAAGATTCGAGAACTCGCCGACACCTATAAGAAGGCTGAGATCGACTACCTGGACGGGATCACGATCGACGCCGGGGAATGGTGGTTCAATGTTCGCAAGAGCAACACCGAACCGCTGCTGCGACTGAATCTCGAAGCCTCAACCCAGGACCAACTCGACCAAAAGCTGGCGGAGCTGAAAAAGTCGCTGGGCGAGCCGATGCATGGGCACTGAGTTAAGTTCGGGTTTACGCCCCAACGTCCGAGAACCGGTCCGAAATGGACTTGGCATCAATGGTGGGGTAGCTTTACCGCTGGCGGCTTCTGGGCAAGCGGCACAGGCATGGGATGTCGGTGCCACGATTGAAACTTATGGGCACCACGCAACCCGCAAAAGCGGTCTTTTTCGACCACATCACCCCCACTGCGGACCAGGTGCTGGCGCCGTACATCTGGTGCTTTTATGCGGCGTTTCTCGTCGCTTTCATCTTTACGCCGGTGATGCGGTCAATCGCGATCTATTACGGGATCATCGACCGACCCGACCTCGTGCGAAAACTGCACCGCGAACCGGTCGCCTATCTCGGCGGGGTTGCGGTGTTCATGGGGTGGCTGGCGGGACTGACGATGACGCAGTTCAGCAGTATGCACGTCATCGAGCCCACGCTTGATGACCGTTTACGCGTGCCGTTGGCGATTATCGCGGCGGCGTTCATTATTGTCGTTCTGGGGATGTGGGACGATATCAAACATATCAGCCCGCGACTGAAAATCGCCGGGCAACTGATGGCCGGTGTCGTACTGCTGGCGGCGGGGATCGGGGTCGATGTCACCGGATTCTTCGTCGAAAACATCGCGATTCGCATCGACACGCGCCTCGGCATCCCGATCAGCGACGACCTTACCCAATGGACGGTCTGGGTCACCAGTTGCGCGCTGACCCTGGGTCTGGTCGTCTTCTGCTGTAACGCGTCGAATCTGATGGATGGGCTTGACGGTCTGTGCGGCGGGGTGACGGGCATCATCGCGGCGGGCTTTTTGTTTCTGGCGATCATCATCGGCACGCACATCGGGGGCGATTTTCCCGATCGAGACGCACTGGCAGACCGCGTCAATCTCGACGGCTTACGCGTCGTTATCGCGCTATCGCTCCTGGGCGGCGTACTCGGATTCATCCCCTATAACTTCAACCCCGCGTCGATCTTCATGGGCGATACCGGCAGCATGTTCCTGGGGTTCGCCTGTGCGCTATTGATGATCATGCTCGGCTCGGTTGACGGCAAATGGTTGCTGGCGGGCATGGTGATGTTCGCGTTGCCGGTGCTGGACACCGGGTTGGCATTCGCCCGGCGATTTGTCGCAGGGCGGGCGTTTTTCTCGCCCGATCGACACCACTTCCATCACCAACTCGTCCAACGCGGATTGAGCGTCAAAAAAGCAGTTTTGGTCAGCTACGCACTGACAACATTCTTCGTGGTCTGCGGGATATTGATCGTTTACATGCGAACCCGCTACGCCGTCGCGTTCTATATGGTGCTCTTCGGCTGCGTGATCGTCGCGGCGTACAAGATGGGGATGATCCACGAGCGGATCGTGGTTGAAAAAGCCGGAAAGATCGAGCAGAGCGGCTCACAGATGACCAGTGAGCAAGTCAGCACCGAAGGCGTGCTGGAAATCCGCAAAGATTCACCCGCATCGGGATTCGGGACCGGCAAAGCGTAAGGCGCAACGCCTTCTTGACGGGTGCGATCGCACTCGATAGTGGGGAGTCCGACGATGACAATGCGGGACGGGACGAGGTGACTACACCGCTACCAGATCGGGTTCTTCCACTTCGATTTCCAGCATCTCCAATAGACAATGATGGTCTAGGCCGATGCGGGCTTCGGAGCGAATCGACTCGAGCATGATCGACAGCGCGTCGCGCAGGTTCGAGCGACAATCCGCCAGCGTTTTGCCGTAGCTGATCGTCCCGGGAACTTCTTCGACCCAACCCACATACCATCCGTCCTCGGTCGGCCTGATGATCGTGTGGTATTGCTGCTTCACGACAGCCATCATTGGGCAAAGCGGGGGACGGCGTCAAGCATATTCTTTTGGCGCGACATGCGGCGTTTTGCCATCAGGTCTGCGGCTTGTCTTTTTCCTGTTCCCAAAGTTCGGTCAAATTAAGGAAATCGAGCATGTGCTGATCGAACACTTTCTGGGCTGCTGGATCGGACAGGGGCAGACGCAATTCGTTGATGACTTTGGTTCCCATGCCGATCCACTCGCGCCAACTTGGCTCGGAGACATGCTCGTGAATAAACCGGCCCATCTTGTTGCTGAAAGGCGGGCGGGCGAGCTTGGGCCCGATCGTTCCGGTGCGACGGTCAAGCACTTGACCTTCTCCGACGGGCTGCGCATGGGTTGCAGTTGCCAGTTCGGGCATCTCCACGCCAAAGCCCTTTAGTTTGGCGAGCATGTCGTTTTTGGGCATCAGGTCGCCACGTTCCGAGGCAATTTTTGCCCCGGATTTGAGGGTTTCGATCGCGGCGTCCTGGTGACCCAGATCGATCTGTGCCTGGGCAAGCAATTGATATGCTTTGCTCATTTTTGGGTTGATTTCGACCACGCGCTTAAGCGCCACGATCGCGCCGGGCTGATCGCCATACTCTGCCAGTGCCCGACCCAGCGAGAAAAACGCCAGTTCGTCGCTCGAGTTGGCCTCGGACATCAACTTAAACTGCTCGATACGTGCCTTCAAATCTGCTGCCATCGTGTTACTCCTGTGGGGGAACCACTTTAGGGCGCGATGACCCCGGACGCCAGTTCCCGCACCTTTCCGATTTTCTGAATCGTCATCCGGTCCCGATCCAATCGCCAGACTGAGCGTTCGGGCGCGATTCGGGCGTAGTAGCGGTATAGCTCGATATTCTGTGCGCCCCGATCGTGTGCCCGGATGACCGGCGCATCGTCCGGCCAGGCGACGTCGTCGTTGTAAACCACTTCCAGATGCAACGATTCCCGATCACTGGGCGCGGTGAACAGCACGATCGCCGGTGCCGTCACCTGATCCAGCAATCGATCGATCGCCAATCGCT
>JBGSMH010000308.1:0-2728 GCA_041740275.1 Phycisphaerae bacterium | reverse complement strand
GTCACCTTAAACTTCGCCGGCGTGACAAACGTGTCCGTGAAGAGCTTGAACGACGCCCGGGAGAAGACGACGTAAACCCGCCTGCCATCGCTCAACGCCTTTTCCATCAGATCGTTCTGGATCTTCACCAAATCCGCCTCGGTCTTGCCTTGATATACCGAGGCCGTGTGAATGTTGCGGGCTCCCTGCATCGGGTCGGGCGTGTCCCGATCTTTGCGCGGCGAAGTCTGTCTTGGTTTCATTCTGGCGGTAAAGGCATAGCGGGTGTAACTCTCGAAATCTCCCGCGACCTGCAGATGATTAATCAACGCCATCGGCTCTGTGAACAGCAGCGGCGATTTGTCCATGTCGGCTTTGGGCACGCGCTGCACGACGGTTCGCCCCACATTCCACAGATTCGCGTTGATCGCAAAGTCGCGCTCCAGCGGCCCGATGCTATTGCTCAAGGAGATTCCGGCTGACAAGGCGACCAGTCCTCCGGTGACAACGGGCGCAACCACCCCGCGGCCTCTTCCAACTACCATTGCGACAACAAGTGCAGCCAGCACACCAATAAGAACACCGACTTCAAAGCGCATGGCCGTTGTGGTGACGACCAACACGCACGCCCCAGCGCCGACGAGCATGGTGATTACCGTTCCGATCAAGGCGCGTGAGCGGGGATGTGCCGCCGGTTGATCGCTGGTCGCTGGGATCGATTGCTGAAGGGTGTCAAACAGAATCGCGGCACCGCACGCCAAAGGCGGCAAGGAAGACAAGAAGAATCGCAGGTAGAATACGGCCGGCATAACGATCGAGTCCGTACCCCAGTAATAGGCCCCATAGATGACCACCCCCGGCACCAGCCAGAGCATCAGAAACACCCCAAGCCGCCAGTTCTTTTGGAACGCGATTCCCAAGCCCAACGCGGCGACGGGCAGATAGAATAGCGTTGCGGTGCCGTTGAGTTGTTTCAGGACATATTCCCAGTTTGTCGCAAGCTGCGCGAGGGAAAATCCGGTGCTCTCGTTGGTGGTGTCATAACCCGTCCACGAACCCATCGCGACCTTGTTAAAGATCACCAGATAAGCGACCGGCACCAGCCAGCCAACGACGGGCCACAATAGTCGGCGTATTGCCGACCACTCCCTCGGCGACCGATAGGGAAACCTGCTCAACACCACAAACGCCAGAGGCAGGACAAGCAAGCCCTCTGTGTAGCGGATCAAGACGGCAAATCCGAGCAACAGCCCCGCACTCAGGCCCCGCCACCAACCGCCCTTTTGCCACCACGTCACGAGGAAAAACATCCCCCAGATGTTCACGGCCATCGCAGGATGGTGGCTCCAGTGCTGATTCGCCAGAACCAGTGCAATCGGGCTGAAGCTAAGCAGCAACGCACCGAGGATTGAGGCAAACCCGCTCACAAAGCGACTCAGCAGGAAATAGAGCCCCAGTGTCGCCGCCGCCGCTGACAGAGGCGCGACCAAAAACGCACATTCGGTTCCATCCGCATTAATGCCTGTAACCTGAACGACCCAGTGCGCCGCCGCGTACAGCATCGGCAGGCCAAGCGGGTACTTGGGGTAGTACATCCCGTCCGGCGACCGCACATACATCGCGCTGATGTAGACAAAATCATTCGCCGGCGTCACGCCGGTTGTAAACGACTTCGCGTACTGCTTGCCGCCCATTTCGTAGGCGTTCTGGTCGACCATCGGCGATGCCGGTGCCCAGTAGGCGTGCTGCATCGCAAAATACCCAGCCGCCAACAGAACCGCGACAGCAGCAAACAGCCAGCGATTCAGAGCGGACCGTGGCGCGATCATTGGCAAAGGCTTGGCAATGTTGCTCATCGTGAAAAATTCCGCCTGCGTTAGCTGTCAGGAAGCCATTTCCGGCCACTTTACGCATCTTCTGTTGTAATGCGACATTCTGGCTTCGTCGGTTCGTGCTGTAGATGTCCGGATCAGGTCAAAATGGAGGGCAAAGTCGCATGATGGAAAACGAAACGCCCGGCGATTGGGCGCGTTTGGCTTGTCAGTCCTATGATACCGCTCTAGGCTGTCGATCTTGTCATGGCGATCAACTTCTACGACATCGCGTACGGGTTTGGCGTGGGGATTTCTGCGCCGGTGTGGATCGTGCGCTCCAAGACGCGCAAAAAAGTCCTCGATGCCTTTCATCAGCGGATGGGCGATGTCGCGCCCCGCGCAGGACAGACGCGGGCAGTGATGATCCATGCCGTCAGCGTGGGGGAATTGAACGCGGCACGCGAGTTGATCGACAAGCTGAAAAACCATCACCCCGACCTGCAACTGATCATCTCCACCACCACCCAGACCGGTTTCGACCGATCGCGCGAGCTATACGCCGATCGGGCGGATATCACGCTGATCCATTATCCGCTCGATTTCACTGCCGCCGTTGTGAAGGTGTTGGATTATCTTAAGCCGTCGCTGGTGGTGCTGATGGAGCTGGAAATGTGGCCGAATTTCATCGGGCAATGCTGGCAGAGGCAGATCCCGGTGATGATCGCCAATGGCCGGATCACCGCGCCAAGTTTTCGCAATTTTCGGATCGGGTCGTTCCTGACCAAACGCATGTTTTCCCGGCTGGCGAGTGTTTGCGCCCAGGAGCAGAGTTACGCCGATCGGTTTATCCAACTCGGTGCCGACCCGTCGCGAACACGTGTCACTGGCACGATGAAGTTCGATTCGGCCCCTGCCTCGCCCGACGTTCTGGGGGC
>JBGSMH010000307.1:0-7262 GCA_041740275.1 Phycisphaerae bacterium | reverse complement strand
CCGGTTCCGGCATATTGACGAACGTAAATGCCCGATCCGTCACTGTCGGCAGCCTGGAACGCGACGACAAACGATCCGTCTGCGGTAATCGCGACATCGGGGTTGGCACCGGTGGCGGTGTCATTGACCTGCTGCGCCGCCGCCACGGGTGTTCCGTCTGCGTTAAAAAGACGGACATAAACATCGGTCGCGACGGTATAGACGACCGCGTGTCGGCCGTCACTGAGTCCTGCCGCCGCCTCGACGCCCACGACGGTGGTTGCTGCGGGATCGACCTGTACCGGCGCTCCTGCTGGGGTAAATGCCAGCAATTTTCGCTGTTCGAGACATTCGATGACCGCGCGACTAAGTTGTGCTTTCGATTTCATGGGTGCTCCGCCGAGATTGAGAAAAACGATCCCTAGACTACTGAATACCACACTATAGCGACCCGCGTTGCAAGTGGCACATTTTCTCCATCTTTCGACAGCCCGCCAAACAGGGGAAACACAGATTACCCAGAGTGAAATTACTGGGCAAAAAGGGGGTTTTCAGGGGAATGAATGTAACGTGAAACCCGCAGAAAGACCCGAAAATCGGGCGGAACCAGAGGTCAGTTCGATCGCGTGGCGTCTTGGCGTGGGCGAAACGCACCGGCCACACGCCCAAGGCGGGGCGTGTTGCGGATGCAAAAAAACCGGATGAATTTTTTCCTAGCCGACCGCAACCTGCTGCAATTCCCGTTTCCGGTCGGCCATCTGGGCGCGGAGCCGGGCGATGATCGAGGAATGCATCTGGCTCACGCGGCTTTCGGACAAATCCAGCGTCGTGCCGATTTCCTTCATCGTCATCTCTTCAAAATAGTAGAGGATGATGATCAGTCGCTCGGCGCGGCTGAGCCCGCGGGTCATCATGTCCTTGAGGTCTTTGCGCTGGATTTCGCGGATCGGATCGACCCCGCGCTTGTCTTCAACGATGTCGATCTCGCGGACGTCTTTATTGCTGTCGGTTTCAAACCACTTGCGGCTGAGCGAAACGACGCCGACTGCGGTGGCGTCTTTTTCGATCTTCTTCAGTTCGTCCATCGAAATATTAAGTCGGTCGGCGATCTCAGGGCTGGTGGGCTTGCGGCCGTATTCGGTTTCGAGTGCCTTTATCGTCGAGTTCATCTTATGAGCCCGACTTCGCACCAGACGCGGCACCCAGTCCATCGAACGCAGTTCGTCAAGAATCGCCCCGCTGATTCGCCGGGCGCAGTAGGTCTCAAACTTTACCCCGCGATCGAGGTCAAACGCTTCGATCGCGTCCATGAGTCCGAAGATGCCCGAACTCATCAGGTCGTCAAGTTCGACTTCGCCGGGGAGCTTTTGGTGAAGTCGTTCGGCGTTGTAGCGGACCAGATGGAGGTAGTGCTCCATGAGGATGTTGCGAAGCTGGTCGCAGGTGGCTTTGACTTTGAGGAACGCCGGCGAGGGGTTTTCCTCTTCGGCTTCGTCGAAGGTCGCGTATTTGACGCGGGATTGTTTGTAGTCGGTCCAGACGTCTGTGATGTCGCGTTTCGAGATCGTTCGAGTCATACAAAGCTCCCGTTCCTTGGGCTGGTGGTTCGTCAAAAAGGCGATTCAAGCTTCCATGCCTTATCGCCCGATGTACAAACCAGACATGCGGTGTCAGTTCCCGGATCAGCTTAAAAAAAGCCTGACCAGCCACATCTGGTTATCGGCCAGATGGCCACGTCTAGTTTGAGGAATTTTCCGGCTTTTCCGGTTGTTCCAGGTTCTCCTTGATCATTTTTTCGGCCATTACACCAAGTATCAGGCCCACGACGAACGTCGCCACAAGCCCTAGTAGTGCCCGCAAGACCACCGTTCCGAAAGAATTTTCCGCGCGAAGCCCTTCGATGAGGCACATCGCGAAGACAATCAAGGCGAAACTGGCGGCGATTCGTCTGGTCATAGTGTTAGTGGGCAGTTAACAGTGGGCCGTGGGCAGCTAAAATGCCTCTGACCGGCCTGCTCACTGCCTACTGCCTACTGCCTACTGCTCACTAAATCTTCAACCACCGACTCATCCGGTGGAAAAACCCGCCGGGTTGGGTCGTGGTGGCACGTCCTTGCTGTAACCGAATCGCCAGTTGCCCTACGCAGGCACTGGCGGCACATCGGGGGGCCGAAACCGTAAACGGGCTTCGCCGACGCACCGCTAGCGGCACGTTCTCGTCGGCAAAGACGTATCCGGCATCATAGATCCCGATGCCCAAAAACTGTCGTGCGACCTTGGAGATCCGCTCGTAAACCGAGCGACCCTCCGCCGCGGATAAAACCTGGTTGACCAGCAGGCTCATCGTGCGTTCCTGCCCGTCTCGGATCATCACTTTGGCCACCGCATACGCATCGGTGATGGCGGTCGGTTCGGGGGTGGTAACGATCAGCACATGGTCGGCGCTTCGCGTAAAACACAATACGTTGGCGTTGATGCCTGCCCCGGTGTCGATCAGCAGCACGTCAAACATCGTTTCCAACTCCGCCAGGGCATCGACCATACGCTGGCGATCCGTGTCGGATAAATCCGCCATCTTCGCCAGGCCCGACGCCCCGCCAATCAGGTGGAAACCTGCGGGCGTTTTGACGATCACGTCCTTCAACGAACGTTTACGGTTGATCAGGTGCGACAAATTCCATTTTACTTCGACATTGCACAGCACATCGGCGTTGGCCAAGCCCAGATCGGCATCGAGCAGCGCGACGCTCTTGCCCATCGCCGCCATCTTGATCGCCAGATTGACCGCGATATTGCTCTTGCCCACGCCGCCCTTGCCGCTGGTGATCGCGATCACCTGAGCCCGACGGGTCGGCGCAATCGGCGTCGGCGACACCGTTGTTGTCGCGGCGAGCGTGCGGAGCGAAGTTGCCTGATCCACAAATGCTGCTGTCATAACGTCAATGTGATGCGACTCACATTTCCTCTTTCAATCGCCCAGAATCATCTGTGCGAGCTTTTTCCCGTGACCCACCTCAATATCGTTCGGCACTTCCTGGCCGGTCGTGACATACGCCAGGCCTTTGTTAATTTTCCGAACCACATTAAGTACCACGCCCACCTGGGCGGCTTCATCGAGCTTGGTGAAAATCAGCTTGTCCACGCGGACTTCGCCAAACTTCTCCAACGCCAGTTCCACGCATCCCTGCGACGCCGTCGTTGAAAGCACCAGATGCACCTCATCGGGTGCGGCGTGATCCAGAAAGCGTTTCAGTTCACTCAATTTGAGCGCGTCGTTGGGGCTTCGACCGGCGGTATCGATGAGGATGAACTCGCAATCGCTCATCGACGCGATGGCGGCAGGCATGTCCTCGGGCGTTCCCACCACCCGAAGCGGCGCGGCCAGGATATCGGCGTATTTTTTCAATTGATCGATCGCGGCGATGCGGAAGGTATCGATCGTGATCAGCCCGACGCGACGCTTCTCGCGCAATTTCAGATTGGCCGCCAGTTTGGCGATCGTGGTGGTTTTGCCCACACCGGTCGGACCGATCAACGCCACCACATGCGGGCCGACGGTCTTGGTTCGCGCGATCGGGCCCGCAGAGGGGATCAGCTTTTCCAGATGCTCCGCCAGGCGCTGTCGCACGATCTTCGGGTCGGACAGCATCTCCGGCCGCAACTGCTTTTGCAGTGATTTCATGATCTCCACCGCCAACTCATCGGCGACGAAGTTTTCCACCAAATTCATATAGTGTTCGAACAATTCTTCGGGCACATTCGGAGACTTTGCCGTGCGGACTTGCGACACCAACTCCTTCATCATGGTCTTAAGTTGTGTCACTTCCTGCGTCAGCCCATTGAGCGCCACCGTCTGCACCGCGGGCGTTTCCAATAGCGATCGGCCCTTTGCGGCGATCGACGCGGCGGCGGGTGTGGAGCGGGCTTTGAGATTCGGAACCGGCCGCTCCGGAACCGATCGCCGCACCGCCACATTCACGCCTTTACCGGCGGTGATTTCGTACAACTCAGAGCGACGCAGACCCAGCCAGCGACGGTGTTGCACCGTGCGGGTGTGGAGAATGACCGCTTCAGCGCCCAGCGCGCTCTTGACGCGCGCCAACGCTTCAGCCATCGAAGAACCTTGAAATGTCTGGAGCTGCATCCGTGCCTCTCAAGACTAGAAACCCTGATATGTAAAACGACCAACCGGACCATCGACAACGGCATGACATCCGTGTCACCCATTCAAGCTTACCAGACCAACGGCCTCTACCGCTACCTCTGGAACAATTTCATTGTAACCAAGGACCGCCACTTGTGGAATCGAATTTTCTATCATTCGGCGCAGACCCGCACGAATCTGCGGCGAGCACACCACAACCGGGCTGCGGCCCAACTGCGTCAGTTCCCCCACCCGCTCTGCCACGCGCTTGGTTAACGCCTGCTGCGTCTGCGGGGGCATGGTGGTTCCGCCCTTCTCGCGATCGGTGTGCCCGATCAACAAATCCTCAACCGCCGGATCGAGCGTCACGCACCAAAGCTTATCCGTTTCATCCACATACTGCTTACAGATCGTCCGCGCCAAGGCATTGCGACAATATTCGGTCAGTACGTCCAGATCTTTGGTGCGGGTGGACCAGTCGCCGAGCGTTTCGACGATGGATTCCAGATCGCGAACCGGGACGCGCTCTCGAAGCAGGTTTTGCATCACCCGCTGCAATTCGCCGGGCTTGATCTGGGTCGGGATCACTTCTTCGACCAACGCCGGGGCTTTAAGCTTGAGATTCTCGATCAGGTTCTTCACTTCCTGACGGGTGATCAGTTCGTAGGCGTGTTGTTTGATGACCTCGGTCAGATGCGTCGCCAGCACGGATGTGGCCTCGACGACGGTGTAGTTCATCAATTCTGCCTGCGAGCGTTGTGGCTCGGTGATCCAGTAGGCGGGAAGACCAAACGCCGGTTCGATCGTCTGCTCGGCGGCGGGGATCGGGCCGCTGGTGGCGCCATTGTCCATCGCCAGGAATTGTTCGGGATACGTCACGCCGGTCGCGACGCTCTGGCCGCGAATCTTGATCGCGTAATCGTTGGCACCCAGCCGCATATTGTCGCGAATCCGCACGGGCGGGACGATAATGCCCAGTTCGATCGCCACCTGACGGCGGATCATTGAAATTCGCGCCAATAGATCGCCGCCCTTGGATTCATCGACCAGTTGCACCAAACCATAGCCGACTTCCAGTTCCATCGAATCGACATCGAGCAGTTTCTCAACCTTCTCCGGTTCTTTCGCTGCCGCCTGGGCGTCGGCGGCAACTTTCTTCTGATCGGCGGCTGCGGATTTGTTGGCGTTTCGGGTGATAATCAACGCCACGCCCCCGCAGCACGCGCCCAGAACCAACAGCGGAAACGTCGGCAAGCCCGTAAAGCTCAGCAACGACAGGAACAGACACGCCACCACCAGCGCCGCCGGTTTGGAGAACATCTGCCCGAGCATTTCATCGCCCAGGTCTTTGCGCGAACTGGTTCGGGTGACGATCAGACCGGCCGCCAAGGATGTGATAAATGCCGGGACTTGCGAGACCAATCCGTCGCCGATGGTCAGGATGGTATACAGCCTTGCGGTCTCCATGATCGGCCAGCCGTGCTCGACCATACCGACGTACATTCCGCCCAGGATGTTGACGAAGGTGATGATCACCGCCGCGATCGCGTCGCCGCGGACGAATTTGGATGCACCGTCCATCGCCCCGTAAAAGTCGGCCTCCTGCGATACCGCCTCGCGACGTTCGCGGGCCTGTTGCTCGTTGATCACGCCTGCGTTCAGGTCGGCGTCGATCGCCATCTGCTTGCCCGGCATCGCGTCCAACGTAAATCGGGCCGCTACTTCCGAGATGCGCGTCGAACCCTTGGTGATCACGACAAACTGGATCACGAAGATGATCACAAAGATGATGATGCCGATCGCCAGCTTTTCGCCTGCGACGAAGTTGGCAAACGCATGAACCATGTCCCCTGCGGCGAACTGTGCCGCCTCGGGCGTGCGCCCCCCGTCCCCGGCGGCCAGGATCAGCCGGGTCGTTGCGACGTTCAGCACCAATCGAAACAGCGTCACCGCCAGCAATAGCGACGGCATGACCGCAAACTCAAGCGGCGATTTCACATAAATCGTCGTCACCAACACGATTACCGAGATCGTGATGTTGATGACCAGCAGGAAGTCGAGCAGTGCGGTCGGCAACGGGACCAGCAACACCATCAACAGCACGACGCATGCCAATGGAAACAGCATGCCGCGCTGGTCGGTGATGCGGGTAAGAAGGGAAATACCGCTGGTCGCGCTCGCCATCCTTGGCACCACGTTCTGAATTGAACTGCCACGGACATCCATGTCCGATTTGAACATCCTACCGCATCGCGTTTCCGATTCCAATGGTAAATCGCCAGGCGGGGCGCTCTTGAAACCTCGGCGGGATCGAATAGCCTTGCGGGTCTATATGAGCACCCCCAACAAACCCGTTTATCTCGGCACTGACTGCGGCGCAACCACCTCCAAAATCGTGGCACTTTACGAGGACGGCACGCCGGTCTCGATGGAACTGCTGCAACGCAAGACCCGTGCCGACGAAGGTCGCGAAGGAATCATCCGCGGCTGGATCGAAGCCGTCGAGGAATACCTGGCAATGCACAAATTGTCGTGGCAGCAGGTGGCGGGTGCGGGATTGGCAACCCCTGGGCCTTATCAGCGTTACGGTGTGCTGGATAAAAGCGCGAATCTGCCTGCTTCGTTTGAAGGATTTGACGTGCTGACGGCTTATCGCGATGCGATCGTCGCCAAAGCCGGGCGACCGGTCCACTGCATCATGGGCAACGACGGCAACTTGGGCGGCGTCGCCGAAGCCGCCAAGGTACGCGGCAACGCCAAAGCGGGTGTGGTGATGCTCGCACCAGGATCGGGCCTCGGCTGCGCGTATATCGATCCCAACGGACTGCCCCTCGATGGCGATACGCTCGCGGGGATGGAAGCCGGGCACATGCCCGCGCCGATCCACGAAATGGGCGTCCCCCCGCTGCCCTGTGGCTGCGGGCGCACTTGGGGTTGTATCGAAAGCTACACCACTCTGGCCGGGCTGGGCTGGCTTTTGCAGATGAAATTGAAGGACTATCCCGGCCACCCGCTGGCGTCGTCGCCACTGACGGGCAAGGCCCGGGCACTGGAACTGCGTGGGCTGGCTCAGAAGAACGACAAGCTCGCGTGTGAGTTGTTTGACTTCCAGGCCAGAGCGCTTGGCCATTTCACCGCA
>JBGSMH010000306.1:0-11959 GCA_041740275.1 Phycisphaerae bacterium | reverse complement strand
AGGGGTATCTGTCGATCGGCTGCAACCCGCAAAGCTGCACCCGTGCCGTCCTCCCCGGCGAAGACCCCCGCGCCGGCAGATGGTCCGGCCAGGCCAAAGTCGAGTGCGGCCTGCACCTCGACACCTCACTCGATTCGGCGCAACTGTGATCGTGGCGTTAGGCGACGATCTGGCCGTCAGGGTTGCCAGAAGAAAATGGCATCTTGATTCAGCTGGAAGGCAACAGCTTTGCCGTGTTCGTCAAGCCACACTCGGTCGGGACCCGCGTCGTGACCGGTTAGTTCAAATAAAACCAACGAACGGTCTTTTTCCGCGATATTCAACGTCACTGCGCCCTTGTAAGTGATCGTGACCGGCTTGCCACGCTTCTTGTCACCCTCGCCCGGTCGAGAGTAACAGGCAGGGTCCGGTGAGTACCAGTTAACCGACCAAGATGCCCCTTCTTTTCGGGGCAGCATTTCCGCAACGCGCACAAACGCGTACGCGGATAAACCATTTCTTGGCATGTCCCAGGTGTAAGGCGTTTCAGCGATACGAGCCACTAGTGTGTCGCCATTCCTGGAGGCTTTGAAGCCGAAGATTTCTCTATCTATGGTGTTGGTGGTGTACTCCAAGTTCCTCACGGGCAGTGTCGGCGTCATTTCACATTGGACCAGATATTTATAGCCCCGAAGTTCCCCCAAGCTAAGCTGGTCCTGCATTGTGACCATCTCCTCGTCAACGCTTGTACTCAGGACGGGATTGTGTGGCGAGTCATAGATTCCTTTTGCATCAGCCAGTCGGTATGTGCGCTTCCCCCAGTCCTTCAGAAGCGAATAGTCCAGTTTTTCTTCGATTAGCGGTTTCGGCTCAGTCGCCGGTTCACCCGCCCCGAACACAGCGATGGTCCAACAAGCGATAGTCGCCGTTAAGAGAACACGGTTTTTCATAGGGATTGACCTTTAGCCAGTTATGCACGAATCCCCCGAAGACGCTACCGATTGCTTGACTCGTTGTCAAAGTTAAGCGGAATACATCCGAGAGGGTCTGCCAATACTCCAGACGTCGCCATCGTCTTTCATTGTGCAGAAAGCCTGACGAAGTCAGAACTATTGGTCTGGAAGACAGCCCCCATTCCTTCGTGCGCCCTTCGTGACATCTTCGTGCCATCGTGAGCTCTGCGATTCCGAATTGTTCGCGTTCGACCGAATCATTGGCAGACCCCACGTCGACACCTCACTCGATTCGGCGCAACTGTGATGCGTTGATCCTGCTACAATTCGAGCATGCAGACAGTCATCCAAATCGACAAAGACATCCTCGGCGGCACGCCGTGCTTCGCCGGGACGCGCGTGCCGGTCAAGTCGCTGTTCGATCACCTCCGGCTCGGCTACACGGCCGACCGGTTCCTCGAACAGTTTCCGACGGTGAAGCGGGAACAGGCCCTGGTGATGTCGGATCAGCGTGCATCACGCGGATCAACATGATCCTTGACGATTCGGCCTGCCAGGGTTTCCCAGGATGCCTCCTGCTGAATGTCGAACAGCAGTCCATTGAAGATCGTCGACGGCATGTCGTCTATGAAAATGTCTGGTTTGGGAAGAAACGCCTCAAACAGCTCTGAGATGCCAAGGCGTCCGGCGACGTCACGGCAGTACTGAGCACCGCCCGTCGACCACAAAAACAGGTGACATCCGGATTTGTGAAGGTGCCGCATCGCATCGTCTGCGCCAGGAAGCATACGGCCAAAAGCATCGACCAGAGTCAGATCGACATCGACGTAAACATTCACGTTTCGCATTCGTGGCATAGCGAGAGTCTACGGCGATGTGGATAGACTTGCATCATCTGCTGTGCTCACGACAATCCGCACTCATGACCATCACCACAACGCACCACGTCGCGATCTGTACGCCGAACTTTCAGACCCTTTGTGACTTTTACATCAATACACTCGGCCTGAAAAAGGTCGGCCACTTTGACGGGCGGAACATCATTTTTGTGCAGGCGGGCAATACGACGATCGAAATTGTCGAACGTAACGAACCTCTGGCGCTGTCGCGGATCGGCTGGGCGCATTTCGCGTTTGAAGTGCCGGATACGGACGCGGCGTACAAGGAACTGACCGGCAAAGGCATCAAGTTCCACATCGAGCCCAAGCTTTTCCCCGAAACCAACCCGGCGGTCAAAATCGCGTTTTTCAAAGACCCCGATGGTAATGAACTGGAACTCGTCGAACCGCTTAAGACGCGTTATCCGAATCAAGTGGCGTAAAGTTTGAAGTTTGGAGTTTGAAGTTTGGCGAAAAACGCCATCTGCAATTCTACTCCAAACTTCAAACGCCGAACTCCAAACTGTTTCCCACACCCATGTCCGATCTGCTCAACAGTTCCGCAAAAATGCCCGCCGCCGACGCGGTGCTGACGCCGGCGATGAAGCAGTACGTCCAGTTCAAGCAGCAGTACCCGGATTACATGCTGTTTTTTCGGATGGGCGACTTCTATGAGATGTTCTGGGAAGACGCCAAGCTCGCTCATCGCGTGCTGGGCGTGACGCTGACGACGCGATCCAGAGACTCGGCCGAGCCGATCCCGATGGCGGGTGTGCCGTTCCATGCGGTTGAGGGGTATTTGCGGAAGGCGATCGCGGCCGGTTATCGGGTGGCGATCTGTGAGCAGACCGAAGACCCCGCCAGCGCCAAAGGGGTGATCAAACGGGATGTGACCCGATTGATGACGCCCGGCACGCTGACCGACGATCCACTCTTGGATGGTCGAAGCGAGAATTACCTGGCCGCCGTCGCGTTTGGGATCGCCCGGGGCGATTCCCACAAGACCGCCGTCGCTTGGGTCGATTTATCGACCGGATCGTGTGTCGCGATGAGCGATACCGAGTCGAGGGCGCTCGATGAATTGGCACGACTCCGCCCGGCGGAGGTGTTGATCCCGGAACTGGCGTCTGGTCAGCCGCATCCGGTGGGGCAGGCGATTCGGGCACGCGGGGTGACGTCGATCACCGCCCGGCCGGGGTGGCAATTCACCGCCCATCACGCCAAAGAGACGATCCAGCGCCAGTGGGGGGCACGATCGACCGAGGGCTTCGGTTTTGCCCCCGACGATCCTGCCAATTTCGCGATCGCGGCGGTGCTGAGTTATTTGGAAGAAACGCAAAAGACGCAGTTGGCGCACCTGCACACGCCCCGAAAGCATGTCGCCGACGATTTTTTGTCGATCGACCCGGCCACCTACCGGGCGTTGGAGATCGACCGCACCGTCCGGGCCGGCGGGGTCGAAGGTACATTACTTAACGCCATCGACCGCACCAAGACGACAATGGGTGCCCGGCTATTGCGGCACTGGGTGCGGTTTCCGCTGTGCGATATCGAGCATATTCAGGCCCGCCAGAGCGCGGTCGCGGGATTGATCGAATCCCCGTCGGAACTGAAAGCCGTGATCGGGCGCTTTGACAGCGTGTGCGACATCGAGCGGATCATCGCCCGCATCACCGTCAATCGCGCCAGCCCGCGCGATCTGTCGGCGATGGGTCGATGCCTGCAATCATTGCCAGCGCTGATCGACCAGTTGCAGCAATTGACCGACCCCGGTGCGGTCGCGCCGGAACTGGCGTCGATGCGAGACTTCGCCGTCGCTCAAGGCGATTATATTGCTCAGGCGATCCTCCCCGAACCGGCGGCGCACCTGCGCGAAGGGGGCGTGATCGCGCCGGGGTTTGATCCGGAACTCGATCGCCTCAAATCGATTGGCGAATGGGGTCAGCAGTGGCTGGCGGGGTACCAGGCGAAACTGGCGTCCGAGGCCGGCATTCCATCGGTCAAGGTCGGCTACAACCGCGTCTTTGGCTATTACATCGAACTGACCGACGCCCATCGCGACAAAGCCCCCGCCAGTTGGGTGCGCAAGCAGACGCTCAAAGGGGCCGAGCGTTTTATCACGCCGGAATTAAAGGAGTTTGAGACCGAGGCGCTGGGCGCTCGGGACAAATCGATCGCGCTGGAGCAGCGGCTGTTCGAATCGATCCGACAGTCATTCTTGCCGCATGTCCCGGCGTATCAGGAACTTGCTGGCGGGTTGGCGCGGCTGGATGTGCTGTGCGCGCTGGCGACATTGGCGTTGGATCGTCGCTATTGTCAGCCCAAAATCGTCGAAGATCGCGTGCTGGAGATCATCGAAGGCAAACACCCGGTGCTCGAACAGCAACTGGGCAGCGATTTTGTCAGCAATGATGTTCACATCGGTGCGGGCGACACCCTGCAACTGATCACCGGTCCCAACATGGCGGGTAAATCGACGTATATCCGGCAGGTGGCGCTGATCACGCTTCTGGCGCAAATCGGTTCTTTCGTCCCCGCCAAGAGCGCAACCATCGGCGTGTGCGATCGCATCTTCGCCCGCATCGGTGCCAGCGACGAACTGCACGCCGGCCAATCGACCTTTATGGTCGAGATGACCGAAACCGCAAATATCCTAAACAACGCGACCGACCGTTCGCTGGTAATACTGGATGAAATCGGGCGCGGCACCAGCACGCTGGATGGACTGAGCCTCGCCTGGGCGATCAGCGAGCATATCGCCGGTACGGTGAAGTGTCGGACGCTGTTTGCCACGCACTACCATGAACTGACCGAACTGGCCGAGCGGTATAGCGGGGTGAAGAATCTGAATGTGAGCGTGCGGGAGTGGGAGGATCAGGTGATCTTTCTGCACCGGATCGTGCCCGGCGGGACCGATCGTAGCTACGGCATCCACGTCGCACGGCTGGCGGGGGTGCCCAAGCCGGTGCTGGAGCGTGCCAGGGATCTGCTCTCGCAGTTGGCGGTGCATCATGTTGAGCAGACGCAGGCGGCTAGGAATGTGAAGAAAAAGGACGAGTGGCAGATGGTGCTTTTTGGCGATGTCGCCAGCCCGCTGCTCGATGAATTGAAATCGCTCGATGCGAACAGCCTCTCGCCGATACAGGCGTTTGATCTGCTGAGACGCTGGAAAGAGGCGTATGGTAAGTGAAGTTTGCGGTGATGGCGTATGACGGAGGTCTGCTATGAAAGCCTTGCGATCAATGGTTGTCTGTTGTGTGTTGATGATGCTCGTCGGGTCCGCTCGGGCGGCCGATGGGTTGCCCAGTCTCGAAGACATGAAGAAGATGGAGACCGACGCCAATTGGGCCGAACTCGCCGCCGCCTGCGCGCAGGTCGCTAATCTCCGGGGCGAGGCCGCCAAAGCCTATCCGCCAGTTGAAGTCTGGCTCTTGCGCGGCGAGGCGCAGCTGCAACTCAACCAGTTTGCGCCCGCTTCGCTATCGTTTGGCAAGGTGCCGCAGCAGGAGGGCGTTGAGCAGAAGGTTGCTGATCAGGCCGAGGCGATGTCGCAACTGCTCAAGCGTACCGACGCCCGCGGCTACACGCCCCGGCCGACCAAGCAGATCCCCAAACCCGAGACCTATCCCATCATCGACAAAGCCGCTCGGCCTGCGGCGATCAAGGCGCTGTACGAATCGGAACTGTCAGCAGTCAAAAGCGATCTGGCAACGACCAAATCCAAATTCTCTTTCTCTGCCGTTGAAAAGACCATCAAGCAGATCGTCGAGCTTCAACCCCTCGAACGCGCCGTCACGGATAAAGCAGACACCTGCAAGGCGCTGGTGGATGAAGCCACCGCAATGGTCGGGGACATGATGATCGCGTCGGCCGACAAAATGAACTCCGATGTGGACCGGATCGAAAAAACCGCCAATGAGACCATCCGCGTTCCCGATCCCAAAGACAAGACCAACAAGCGGATGCTGATCCGGAAAAGGGGCCTCAGTGTCAACGATCGGCAGGCGCTGCAAAAGATGATCACCGACTGCAAGAAGGTCGCGTCGGAATATCAGGAAGTTGAGCGTATGCTCAAGGACAAGCCGACCAACAGCTTTGCTGACGCGCCCAAAAAGGTCACGCTGTTGCACGACAACGCCGACCGCGTGCTCAAGGGCGATTACAGCGATGTCCACCGAGATAAGGATTGATGGCCAACTGGTGGACCCAGCGACGACTGTCTGAACCGGAGTGGATGGACGCCGCAGAGGTGTCGCCAGAGCAACTCGGGCAGGCGCTTCGGTTCATTCGCCGAGTCAATACGTGGCTTGGCTACACCCAATCGGCACTGACGCATCTGGATCGACTCACTGCCGGATTTGCGCGGGATCGTGTTTTGCGTGTGCTGGATGTCGCGACGGGGTCCGCCGACGTGCCCGAGGCGATCGCGGCATGGGCGAAGAAGAATCAACGCCAGGTCGTCTGCGTTGGCATTGATCTGCATCAGGCGACGCTCGATTTTGCCGCCGACGCAACGCAACATCGGCATCCGCTGGTTCGTGCCGATGCCCTGCAGCTTCCCTTTGCCGATGGCGCATTCGATATTGTCATGACCTCGATGTTTACCCATCATCTGCCCGATGCGATGGTGGTAAAGGTGTTTCAGGAGATGGACCGCGTGGCCAGCAGGGGGATCATCGTCGCCGATCTGCTGCGCAGCCGCCGGGCGCACGCGTGGATCACGCTTTTTGCAGTGTTCTCAAACCCGATGATCAAGCACGATGCCCGCGTCAGTGTCCGTCAGGCGTTCACGATCGATGAACTGATGTCGCTCATGGCCAAAGCGGGGATTGACTATGTGCAACCCACGCGACACACCGGGCACCGCGTCGTAATCAGTGGCCAAAAGCGCGATATCGCGTTGGGGACAACCCCGTGCGTGCCTTGAACTGACGCGAGAAGAAGAATACATCCCCATACCCCAACGCCATCGCGATCTGTTTCATCGACATGTCGCTGTTTCGCAAAAGTTGCTGCGCCCGCTCGATCCGGACGCGAACGCAAAACTCCTTCGGACCCACCCCGGCGGCGCGCGTGAAAAGGCGCGTGAAATGATCCACCGCGTACGACACTCGATCGGCCAGTTCCTCTACCGTCGGCATCTGCCCGGGATTTTCCCGGATGTATCGCATCGTGTCGGCGATCCTCGCCTCGCGGTGTCGCGCCTCCGGGTCGGCATCATCGGGGTCTGCGATGCGATCATGCGGGATCGAGATCAGCACGGATTGAAGCAAATGGGCGGCGGCCTCGGTGTGGTGGCGCTGCTGCAGGTCGATCGTCCGGCGCAGGAGGCGTTCGTACAGGTCGGCGTCGTGCATGTCATTCACGACCGACTGCAAAATATCCGCACAATCGCCCGGCGGATCGAAGTGGATGTAGCAAACGCCCAGTCGCCGCTGCGGATCGTGCCGGGCATGAACCTCGGCGGCGGGGGGAATCAGCAGCAGTCGCCCGCGATGGACCGGGTAGGTCGCATCGTTCAGCCGGATCGTCCCCACCCCGGCATAGACGTACCAAAGGTCCACGTCCGAAAAATGATTCGCCGGAGTGTCCCACTGCCAGCCGGGTTCGCAGCGAACCGTATCGCAATTGTTTATCCGCAGACCGGGTGACATGTCCCCATCATAGCGGAAAAACACAAATAGCGGCAGGAGTCGCCCATCGTCGATTTCAACCGGCGCGTGGCATAATGTCGCACATGAGCATGACCAAACTGGGACCGGCGGAAATTGGGCGTCGTCTGTACCGATCGAATCGCGTGCATACGCCGCTGGCATCGATTGAGGCGTTGACGCCCGAGCACATGCGCCGCTATTGGACCGACGGGTTTATCGCGATCGAGAATGTCTTTACGCCCGATGAGATTCGCGGCGCGACCGAAGGACTATCCCATCTGATTCGCGGCGGAAATCCGGATTTCAAGCATGTTCAGTTGGAAGAGGCCGCCGCTCAGAAAATCGACCCGGCCACCATCGCGCCGGAGGATCGTGAGGGGTATGTCCGCAAGCTGATGTGGTTTGCCGATGCCGATCCGCGGCTGAGTGCGATGGCGTATCACACGAAGTTGATGAGTGTGTGTCGCCGGTTGTTGGGCAGCGAAGTGAAGATGGCGCAGGAGATGGCGCTGTTGAAGCCGCCGATGATCGGGCGGGAAAAGCCGTGGCATCAGGACAATGCCTATTTCAATTTCATGCCACTCGATGGGGTGATCGGGACATGGACCGCACTCGACGCCGCGACGATCGCCAACGGGTGCATGCATGTCATCCCCGGCTCGCACCTGCGCGGCCCGCAGCCGCACTATCACGATCGCGATTGCCAGTTGCCCGACGAGATGATCGACGTCGATCACGATGTGGTTGTCCCGCTGGCACCCGGTGGGGTTCTGTTCTTCCACGGATTGCTCTTCCACGGCACGCCCCCCAATACCTCGCCGGCGCGGCGGCGGGCGCTTCAGTTTCATTACACCAGTGTCGAGTGCCAGACGATCAGCGACGAAAAGCACGCCGAGCTTTTTCACGAGCACGGCGGGTACGCCGGGTGTCGTGCGGCGTCGCGGAAGATCAGCGAGCGGGTGTTTTGAAGCGGCCCACGATTTGCGCCGCGTGACATGGCTGATAGACTGCACGCGACATGACCCAACCCACCGACGCATCGACATCAAACGTCACCGGCTGGCGCGCCAGCGCCGAAGCGATCGCCAAGGCCCAGGCGATCTTTCCGACAGTCAATTTTGAAGAGGCCAATGTCCCGCCTTACACGTTGGAGGCGGTTTTGCCTGCCGGGCTGACACGGGACCAGTGGCCGGCGCATCGGGAAGCGATCGTTGAGCGATTTCGAGACGGATCGTTCGGGTGCGGGTTGTCCAAACCGCAGTCGCTCGCGTTTGATCTGATCGAAACCGACCCGGCCGCCTTGGATAGCAAAGCCACCCTCAAGCGCGTCCGCATCACCTCGGGTCATCACGGCAAAACCCACGCCTTTGAAATGGTGTTGTACGTTCCCAACGACGCCAGGAAGCCCGCACCGGCATTCCTGCTGATCAATATCAAAGATCCATCGCACTTCGATGCCTCGCGCACGCCGCAGCCGGATGTCTGGCGGGCGGAGCGGTTGATCGGGCGCGGGTTTGCGCTGGCGTCGTTTCAACGCACCGATCTGGCAATCGACAAGCCTGACGCCTGGCGAAGCGGAGCGGCTCGACTATTTGATGATGAGTCCAATGCCGCTCGCCCCGATGACGCCTTTGGCGCACTGGCGGTCTGGGCGTGGGGCGCCAGCCGGGTGATGGATTATCTGGAAACGGACGCATCGATTGATCAATCGCAGGTCGTGGTCGTCGGTCACTCTCGCGGGGGAAAGACCGCGCTGTGGGCGGGTGCAACCGACACACGTTTTGCGATCGCGATCTCCAACAATTCCGGCTGCGGCGGGGCGTCGCTCAACTGTCGAAACATCGGCGAAACCCCGCTTCGTCTCAGCAGGCAGTTCCCCCATTGGATGAACGCCAACTATCGCCGGTCGGCCGAGGCGGGTGCGATGCCGTTTGAGCAACATTTGCTGCTGGCGTCGATCTCGCCCCGAGCGGTCTACGTTTGCAGCGCCGCCGACGACCTGTGGGCCGATCCGAAGGGCGAATACGAATCCTGGGCCGCCGCTTCCCCGGCATTCGAGCTATTCGGCGATCCACCCGTGGCCAGCCCCGATGTTCCCCCCGTCAACACCCCCCTGATCGTCGGCCGACGCGGGTATCACATCCGCACCGGTGCCCATGAAATGGGCGAGTACGATTGGGACCGCTTTGCCGATTTCGCAGCAGCGCAGTTCGGCATCGCCCGATGATCGATCGTCTGCTCTGTCATTAACGCAACAACGCCTTCACAGCCGCACCGAGACGACGATGTCGCTCGATGAGTCTGTGAAGGCGTGTTTGTTTCGCCTGCGTGTGTTGTCGTGCGATTAAGCGCGACGCCGACGCATCAGGCCCAGTCCGGCGACCGCCAGCAGTCCGATGACCGTGGGTTCGGGAACCGGAGTGATCTCAAAATAGCCCGTCTCCTGCTGCACCGTATACCCCAGACCATGGCCGGTGAAGAATACTTCGGTCTGCGAGAGCGGGAAGAGCGACGAATCATACGTTCCGGCGATCCGGAGTTGGTTCAGCCCGCCGCCTTCACTTGCGTTGCCGTTCCAACTGTCGATGGTCAGCACGGTGTTATCGACCGTCTGGGTGATCGCATTGAAGGTGAGAATCATCGACGTATCTGAGCCAAAGTCGATGGTGGAGTTGGCCGACAGATCGACCGATGCGAGGGTCTGCGTGTGGGTGAATGCCTTGGCGGCGACGTTGACCTGTCGCGAACCAGACGCCACCGTGACGGTACTTGCCAGGTGAGCCACGTTTCCATCCAACCACAGGATGCGCTGGGTTCCGGTTGCAGTGGCGTCCGGAACGGTGACTTCCTGTCCGACCGAAATGCCAGTGATATCTGAGAAAGTGATGGAACGCGGGTTAGTACCGAGTGTCAGGGTCTGCGATACCGCGCTACCGTCAGCGCGGCCTTCCAGCCTTAGTGTTCCACCGGCCAGTTGAAGCGAACTGGTCGAGGCCAGATAGTTCGTGACTGTCGTTAAGGCGTCATTCGAATACCCGCCGAAGTCGATTTCAAGTACGCCGCCTTCGACGCGTGTGACACCGGTATAGGAGTTGGTGCGTCCGAGCGTCTGCGTGCCCGCGCCCATCTTGGTTATGCTCGTCTTCTTGGTGGACCCGTTACGAATCGTACCGAGGAAATACCCATTGGCATCGGCGTCGCCGAGCGTGAGGGAGGAATCGGTGGCTGTGCTGCCGTTTTCGACCGCAACGCCGACCAGCGTCCCGCTGGAATTCAGACCATTGATGGTGTCTGAAAAACCGTTGAGACTGAGCACCGGATCGCCGGAGTAGTTCAGTTGGTTGATCATGACATTTCCCTTGCCCGCGCCATTGGGAATGACATTGTTGGCACCGAGTCGAAGATTTGCGTCCGAGGTGCTGGATGTGCCTCCCGAAGAAATGCGGGTTCCGCCGGAATAGTCGTTGGTCGAGTTGCTAAGCGTGATGGCGCCGCCAGTCTGGGCACCACCGGGAGAGATTTCGAGCTGGTAATCACCAGTGATTTTGCCGGAGATCGTTCCTGTCTGTGTCGGGCCACTGATGATCAGCGTCGCAGAGACACGCGTATTGCCCGTGAGAGTGACAGTGCCAGCTAACTCGGTTCCGTTATGCAGGACTAGCGCGCCGGGTGTTTGCCCCACCCCGCCCGGCGAAGTGGTCGGCCCGTTGCCGCTGACAATGAAATTGTGATTGACGACTCCACCACTCAAGACCGCCTCGCCTGTACCACTCACTGTGATCGTGCCCGTGCTTGAGCCCATTGAACTGAGACCCGCAAAATAGAGGGTTCCGGCGCTAATGGACGTTCCGCCGGTGTAGGTATTGGTTCCCGACAGGTACCACAAGCCGTTGCCGGTTTTGGTCACACTGGTTACGCCGGTCCCGGCATCGGTGATATTGCCGGTAATCGTACTGACCGAAGCACTGGTGGGACGAGTATTGTCATTTGTTGTTGCTGACCGAAATCCGTTATGTGCGCCCGCTAACGCGATGGTGCGCGCGACTCCATCATTCAAGAAGGTCAACGAGCCCAGCACATTAGCTTGGCTGGTAGCGGCATCGAAGGTCATATTGCCAGACAGGCGCAGATCGTTGTTAACGGTGGTGATCGTGCGCCATCCGGTGCGTATGCCGGTGCCGGTATTGGTTGCGTTGGCAGTCAGTGCTCCACCCGATGTGAACTCCAGTGCGTTGCCGGAGATGCCCAGTGTGGGGATGGGTGGCGTTGTGTTGTTGTCACCCTTGCTTTTGTAAGTGACTTTCAACTGCTGGAGCTGAAATACGCCGGAAATATCGTTGCTGTTAAAGACAGTGGTGGCTGGATCTTGCACCAGCGTAGCAGCCCCGCCGATGTCGAGGACGGTGTCCGTTGCGCTGACCGGCGCGGTGCCGCCGCCCCATGCGGTACCGGCGTTCCACAGATCGGGCGTGCCGACGGTGTTGCTGACGGTTTG
>JBGSMH010000305.1:0-4202 GCA_041740275.1 Phycisphaerae bacterium | reverse complement strand
GGAGGATCGGTCGGGACCAACTTTGCGGCTCATCTCCGACGACGGGTCAACGCCAACCCACCCAGACCGAGGAACGCGAGGGATGTCGGCTCGGGGACAATGTACTCAAGCTTGATGTTGTCGAACGTCGTTGTCGTTGACGCAGTGCCCGATGAAGACTGCAAGAAAACACTATTGAACGTGGTGTACGGAGTGACAGCGTGCGCACCCGCGAAACTGACCGTGTTGGTTCCATCACTCATAGTCGTGAGCGTATTGACTGTGGTGCTGTTCACCCGCGTCAACTCGAATAGAACTTGATAGGTAATTGAGGCGTCGTTCGCGATGTTATAGGCCGCCGGAGCTGCCCCACTAATGGTCGCGTCCGTTTGCAGCGTCGGGGCATTCCCGCCGTTATTATACACAGCACCGGTGGATTCATCGCGACGGGTGATGTTTGACGCGGCATTGTCGTAGAGTAGCGAGTAATAGCCTGCGTAGGCACTGCCGTACAGGCTCGTAGCACCCACGTTGGCGAAGCTGTTGTTCCAATCGTTCGTCGCAGGGGTATTGGCAATGCTGAAAAGGCCGACACGGAACAGTGTAACCGCGCCGAGTTGCTTCAAGTCGAAGGTTAGGCGGAGTACGTCACCATCGTTCGCTAGCGACTGGGTTGAGAAACCCTTGCCGAGAATGCGGTGATCGGTTGCAGTGCTCGTGGTTGCGAGCGAGAGCGACTGACTGACATTGGAAACCGTACTGCTGGCGCGCGAGGCAAACCAGCTACTGGTACCCGAATCAAACGTATCGTTGAAAACTACCGCCGCTTGGGCGGATGCCGCGAGCGCGATCGCGCTGAGGGTGGCGGTCGAGATAAACACCTTTTTCATAACATTCCTCCGACTCGTCGTCATAAGACATGAAGCCAATCCGACCACGACCATCGCGGTAACGCATTGGCCCTATGACCGAAAATATAGACCATAGCACTGCCGATTGCAAGCCCATTTTTCTGAAATCTTGTTTTTGCCGCGATTCATGAAATTCTTCGACTGAGTACCGGGGTTTCACCACCAGCGACGTTCGGAGGGGTGTTTCGGGAGCCCAGAAAAATATGGATTTTTCACGCCATTTGCTGTAAATATGACCATCCGGTCTATTTGTTCGCGGAATGCCATTTCCGCAAAAAAGGTATCGAAATATGAACTCTGGTCTGGCTTTTCCAGACAGTTATGATAAGATATGGTCTATGGTTGGTCCGGATTATGGCCAACCATCCGTTACAAGGAGTTTGGTATGGGCGAGTTTGACGATGTGGGCGTGTTGACCAATGACGCGCCGCGAGCGACGACGGTTCGACGAATCAAGGAATGGGTCGATACCGGCGTGCTGGTACAAGGCATGCCCCTACCTTCGGAGCGGGCGCTCTCGACCCGGCTGGCGGTCAGCCGCGAAACCGTGCGGCGGGCACTGGAAGTGCTGACTCAGGATGGCGTGATCAAGACGATTGGCCCGCGCACCCGCCTCGTCACAACCCGGCCAGCCACAAGTACCAGCGTAGTACGTGGCGTGATGGCACACGCGATCGCGGTCCTGGCACCTGCGATCGATCCTGATGAAATCCAGAGAAAGCAGCAGCCGGGCTGGGTGTTCAGCTTTACGAACGGTGCCCATGCCGAGATCAGCGATCAGGGCTATAACCTGATTTCGATACACCCAGGGCGACTCACCGACGCCGACCTGCGCCGCGTTATTGACGGTCGCCCCGCTGGGGTGGTTTGTCCCGAAGTCATCGGCGTGTCGGCACGTCAGAAGTGGCTTCAGGCACTGACCAGTGCCGGTATACCCATCGCCGCCTACGGCAACTCGCCCGAAGTGCAGATGTACGACCGTGTCGCATCTGACCATGACGCCGGTGGTTACGGCCTGACCAAATGGCTGCTCGAACGTGGGTGCCGTCGTCCGGCGATGTTTTTCGGTTCCGACCCCGACACATACTGGGTGCGCGGTCGCCGGTCTGGTTACGAGCGAGCAATGCGGGAAGCGGGCTTGGAGCCGCTGCCAACAATTCAGTTCGCGCCGCTTCCCGTTGCGAATGACCGCGAGGAGTTGTACGAGTTGTCGCGTCGGCACATGGTCGGATATCTCGTCGAGCACTTTCAGGCAAACGCCCCGGTGGGCACTGTGGACGCACTCTTGCTGGAAAGCGATGGGTTGGCGTTCCCCGCCGCCGCCGCGTGTCGACTGCTCGGCCGCAAACCCGGCTCAGACATTCTCCTTGCTGGCTACGACGACTACGCGCTGGACATGACGTGGGAGCGGCAGATGGAACCCGTCGGGCCTGCAGTGACGATGGATAAACGCAATAGCGAGAGTGGTCGGGAAATGGTCCGGCTGTTGCTCGACCGTTGCCAAGGCAGATTACCCGACGGACCCCAGTTGCGACTTGTGGCTCCAGAAATTGTCGTTCTGAACAACAAATAGGTGATAGCAACTCGCATCAGCGCAGTTCCAGCACGCAAATCCCAAAGTGGTCGACGAACAACCACCTGCTGACAATTATCCCCGACGCAGAGAAACTTCCATGTCCACCTACAACATTCATCCCGACGGCTCTTTCGACCTGACCACGCCTCACTTTTCAATCCGGGGCGCTTACCCATCGATCGATGGTGTTCCCTTGCGGATCACGGCGGTCACGATTGAGCATTCCGAGCAGACGTCCACGATCACCTACATCACACCCAGCGGGCGTATCCAATTGCGGATCACCACCGATCGCGATGGCTTCACGATGAACGCAAGCCTGTTGGGCTACAGACCCGCCCCGCGGTCGATCGACCTGATCGCCGGTGCAGACATCGGCGGAAAGACGCGCATCTTCAAACAGGCTCAAGGGATGGGCGGCGGATCGGGCTTCGCCGATCTGACCAAAGGCGCGGCCGTCGAATCTTTTGGGATCACCGCCTTCGTTCGCGAAGCAAGCGACGCGCTGATCTTGTATTCGCTTGACCACACTCGATTTGAGCAACGCACCCGTGTCTCGGCGGGATCGGACGCCGCAGGCAAGTTCGTTATCTCGGCCGGTTTCAGGACCGAAGGCGTATCCATCAACGGCGAACGCCTGGACCTGCCCACACTTCATCTGGAGACGACGAGCGATCTGCAGACGGGCCTGCGTCAAACCGCTGAGCTGATCGCTGCTAAGATGAACACCCGTCCGCCCAAGCCAGCGAGCT
Organism: Phycisphaerae bacterium; assembly: GCA_041740275.1. Classification (GTDB taxonomy): domain Bacteria; phylum Planctomycetota; class Phycisphaerae; order Tepidisphaerales; family Tepidisphaeraceae; genus BPJO01. The sequence continues at coordinate 984 of JBGSMH010000305.1, read as the reverse complement.
ATCACTGGTGCTCGTGGTATTACGTTTATCAAAATCTGGACATGTCCATCCTGCGGGAATACCTCGATGGCTTTACGAAAGTGGCCAGCGATCGCCCGCTGGACTTTGTCCAGATTGACGCCGGTTACGCCCCTTCCAACGGCGACTGGTTGCTGCCGAGCCACCACTTCCCGGAGACGCTCAAGCCCGCATTTGATCTCATCCGCTCGCACGGCCATCGTCCGGGGGTATGGATCGGACCGTTTATGGTCGGCAACCGATCGCGTTTGGCAAAGGATCATCCCGACTGGCTTCTGTGCGACAACTCTGGCAAGCGCGTCACGCCGTGGCGACATTACGAAGAGAACCGCGTCTGGGGCTATCGCGACGAGGAAGGCTATGTGCTGGACACCAGTCATCCGGAGGCGATGGATTATCTCCGAACAGTCTTCCGCACGCTGCGGGCGTGGGGAGCACAGATGTTCAAGACCGATTTCATGTTCTGGGGACTTCATGATTCGACTCAGGTGCGTCGTCACACCCCGGGCAAGACCAGCGTCGAGTACTTCAGAGACGTTTTGAAGATGATCCGCAAAGAGATCGGCGACGAGACATTTTGGCTCGGATGTATCGCGCCTTATATGCCGTTTATCGGCTATGCAGACGCGATGCGGATCGGCGGTGATGTCGGAGCGTCATGGACAGGCGGGTTCGGCCCGCAGAACATGCTCCGCGAAACCGTCGGCAGCCAGCACTTCAACCAAGTTTTCTGGCAGAATGATCCGGATGTCCTCCTCATCCGTGATTTTCATGTCGGACTGAGCGACGAGCAGGTGACCAGCCTGGCACTTTGGCAGTCGATCCTGGGCGGCGTGGTCGCGACCTCTGACCCGCTGCACGAGATCGCCGAGCCAAGACGGTCGCTCTGGCAGTTCGTTCAACCCGCCCGCGACCGCAGCGTGGCGGCCCTGTCGCTTCTGACTCACCGCGACCGCGCACTGGTCG
>JBGSMH010000304.1:0-4052 GCA_041740275.1 Phycisphaerae bacterium | reverse complement strand
AGGAATATGTCCCGCAGGCTCAGCTTTATTCCTCGCCGACGAAGCCGGTTGTTGATCTTCCTGGCGACAGCGGTGACCGCGCGATTTTGGTCAGCGGAACGCTCGGTAACGTACAGGCGACCAGCTACGACGTCGGCCGATCATCCGCTGTTTACCAGGCGGCGATCATGGCGTTCCGACTGCCGGTGCTGCCGGCGGGGCAGTTGATCGACTTCGTTGATTTTGAGACCTACCTCCAATCCAGGACTGGCTCGCCAGAGTTTAATGTGGATCTGTACGCGCTGGGTGTGCGTGCTTCCAATCGTGTGCTTCGGACCGACTATTACGCGGGGAGTTTTGGCGGAGATGCTGCCGCAGTGGCGATCCAGGATGATCTGGTTACACCGACCAGCGCGACGGGCGTGAGTGTGGTAGCCAGTGGCGCGGGCAAGATCGCGTTGACCGACTACATCCGCGAAGCCTACGCGAATGGCGGGGCGGGTAAGTATGTGTTCCTGCGAATGGGCGTAGATGGTACCCGTCAAAGCACGGACAATTTCTACCGCTTTGCGTCCGCCGACAGCGGGCTCATGCACCAGCGGCCTCGGCTGACGATCCAGACGACGAGCAACGAGATTCCGCCTCCTCCGCCCCCTCCGCCACCGCCACCACCACCACCGCCCGTTGTGATCCCCGCGACACCGACCGGCTTGGTCGGTACGCCGATGTCGGCAACGCAGGTCGTGCTCAATTGGCAGGATAACGCCAATAACGAAACGGGCTATCGGGTCGATCGCGCGCTGGGCAACGGTGCGTTTACCAACATCGCCCAACTGCCCGCCGACGCCAAGACGTTTATCGATTCGACAGGTTTGTCGGCGTCGACGAAGTACACATACCGCGTGTATGCATACACCGATACAGGCAGCAGTGAATTCAATAACGATCAGGTCACGACCTTGCCGCAATTGACGCGGTATATCTTCGTGGACGACAACGCCAATCCGACGGGTGCAGACGGATCGTTCGCCAAGCCGTACCAAACCATTACCGCTGGGATGAATGTCGCCGTGCCGGGCAATGGCGTGATCGTGCGGGATGGGGTCTATCGAGAATCGGTCCGCATGAAGACCGGCAACGCCAGCAACTGGCTGACGCTCATGGGCATGCCCGAAGAGCGTGCGGTGGTCTCTGGACACCAGGCGATCAGCGGCTGGCAGGCATCGAATAACGGCATCTACACCACCACGCTGAATTGGCAGCCCAAGGATTTGTTTGTTGGCTACACCGAACAGCGCGTGGCACAAAGCCCCGATAGCGGCTGGCGCGTTATCACCGGTGTCAGTGGCGGGACCATCACCGACAGCACTGGACTGGTAAACTTCCCCCACGACGTGGTCGGCGGAACCGTTCAGATCTGGAAGGCCTCGGGTAACACGATCGCCATGTACGGCATCACCGGGCAGGACGCCGCCGCCGGTTCGCTGACGCTGGCGAACCTCAGTGGTGTCGCGGTCGGTGACAAGTACGTCATTAAGAACCAGAACGAACTGATTGCCGAGCCCGGCGACTGGGCGGTCGAGGATCAGGGCAACGGCACATACAAGATGTTCTTCAAGCCCGCCAACGTTGCGGACTTGGCAGTAACGCAAGCGCCGAAGATTGCCAGCCGAATCATCCTCGCCAACAATGCGGACTACATTCGCATCAGCGGTCTGGAAGTCACCGGTTCGACCGGCATGGGTATTGAAGTCAATGGCGGATCAAACTTCGTCGAAGTGACCAACAATGTCATCCACAACAACAACGGCACGGGCCTGAGTTTCCGCGTCGTCACCGACATCCGCGCTGCCAACAACATGGTGTTCGCCAACGGGTCGGGTCTGGCGGTGATTTCGACCTCCAGAGGCGTGGTCGAGCAAAATGAGATCGCCTACAACATCGCCGATGGTTTGATCATCGCTGGCGACATTTCGGGCAGCAATTCAAACCCGAAGACGGACGATGTGGTCGCTCGCAAGAACTATGTCCACCATCACCTGTTGTGGGCCCATCCCGACAACTCACAGATGTATCGCGGCGTATCCAACGTCAGACTGCAAGACAACCTGATGCTGGCTGGCGGGCAAGGCTTGATGACCGAAGAAGTCGATGGCGGAGAATTGTCCGGCAACGTCTTCCTCGGCTCCAGTGCTTATCTGCTGATTTTCGGACACAGCAACAGCAATGACTGGGCCATCCACAACAACACACTGGGCATGTCCGGCTACGGGATCTACAACTTCTCTGGCACCCAGTACGATGTTCGCGAAAACATCACGCTCGGAACTGTGAGCGTTGCTGATCCTTCCACATCCTTCTACAGCGGCGATCACAATCTCTACTGGACCGGCGATCCCAACGCAGTTGCGATCACCAAGACCACGCCCAAGTGGACCACCTACACCACGCCCCAGGGCTTCTTCGCCGCCACCGGGTTTGAAGGTAATTCGGTCAAGGCCGATCCCAAGCTCGCCAACTATCCCCTGCGGTACCGGGCGGCAGAAAAAGTCCATCTCGGAACCCCCACCTCGCTCTACCTGCGCGGCGGACCGGCTGGCTTTGCGGTCGGCGATAACATCGAGATCAACTTTGATCGCGTCGTTCGCAAGATCACCAGTGTGACTTCAACAGTCATCACGTTTGATGTCCCGCTGCCTGCGTATCCGATTCGAGACACCCTTGTGGTCAACTGGGGCACCAGCACCAATTACCAGATTGATGTCACACCGCTGGTTGGTTCACCGGCGCTAACGCTGGGCCCGACCGGCGGACGCATCGGTGCGACCCTCAACGTGGCTCAGTACCAGCAAGGCGATTTCACCGGCGATGGCGTACGCGATCTGCCCGACCTGCCTGTGGGCGTGGCGTTCCCCGATCCCAATAACATCATCCCGCCGTCGTTCTAAACGGAGTCTGCAAATATGAATCAGTCCGACATCGCAACCGGCGACTATCCGCTGACCGCTGAGCAGATTGAAGCGTATCGCCGCGACGGTTTTATTGCGTTGCCTGATATCTTTGTTGGTGAACAACTTCAGACTTTGCGTGATGCAGTCGCAAACGCGGTGGCGGAGGAAACCCGTGCCATCGGTCCCACCGCCACCGGTAAATCAGATCTGGCCGGGGTGTATGAGCAAATCTTCAATCAGAAGGTCAACCTCTGGAATCGTCACCCGAAGATCGCCAAGTTTGTGCTCTCGCATCGCTTGGGCAACATCGCGGCGAGGCTCGAGGGTGTTCCGATGCGCATCTGGCATGATCAGGCGCTTTTCAAAGAGCCGATGACCAAGAACAACAAGACGCCCTGGCATCAGGACGCACCATACTGGCCGCACCAGGACCGGTGGAAACAGACGACGATCTGGATCGCCCTCAAGGACGCGACGATCACCAATGGCTGCATGTCGTTCGTGGGCGGAACGCACAAGATCGGCACGCTCCCGGCGATCAATCTTGCCGACCCGCAGGATATTTTCGACTACGCCCCCCATATCAAACCCGTCAAGCCCAAAGTCATCGAACTCAAGGCCGGGAGTGCGACGTTTCATAACGGACTGACCTTCCATTACGCAGGCCCGAACAAATCCAACGCCACGCGAGAGGCGTTCGCGATCATCTACATGCCCGCCACCACCACCTTTGACGGCAGTGGGCATATCGTGACCGAAAAACTTGGCCTCAAACCCGGACAAGTATTGGATATGGATCTGTTTCCGCAGGTATCGGATCGAGTGGAGTAGCTAATAAACTTGGCTATGACGCCTTGAGCGTCTGACGGCTGATCAATTGTTCGGCGCGGGCGATGAACTGATCGACGCCCACCTGGGCATCGGGATCGTTCATCTGGTGCGGGGGGTGTTTCATTGTCCAGGAACAAACAGGCTCAATCGGACCGGCCAGCTTGGCGTCGAGTGCGAGTTTGCAGCAGCGGATCGCGTCGATCACCACGCCGGCGCTGTTCTCGCTGTCCTGGACGCTCAGCCGCGCATCGAGCTTGATCGGCGCGCCACCGAAGCCGGTGGCCCGGATGT
>JBGSMH010000303.1:0-6562 GCA_041740275.1 Phycisphaerae bacterium | reverse complement strand
CCGAATCGTCGATCAGGTGCAGCACCGTGGGCAGGATGCGGACGCGGTTGACCAGGTACATCGCCGCCATCACCACGGGGATGAGTGCCGCGGGTCTGGAGTAAGGCCACAAATGCCACAGCAGCAGGCCCGCCAGCATCGTCATCGCGATGGTGAGAACCTGACAGAACTTGCTCATCAATGGCTGGACGCGAAGCCTTGTCAGCATCGCACCCCCGCCATGGATTTCGGTGGCACTGGAGAGTCGGACCTTGACGTAGCGACTGCCGTAGATCTCCATGTCCCAGTCCTGCCAGCCGCTGTCGGTGCGGATACGCCAGCCTTGATCGGTGGCTTCCTTGGCGATGGCCTGGAGCAGGTGCAGTCGTTCGTGGCTTTTACTCCAATAGCGCAATACGCCGGGCATCTTCGGATCAAACGGCATCTCCCGCCGAGCCGATTGGCCAGGCTTCAGGCTCATCACCTTGGCACGCAGTCGCACCGCATACCGCGCCCAGCCGCGGGTGATGGGTTGTCGCCAGTGCAGGTAGGCGATCAGGGGGCGTGACCAGATCGAGCGGTGCCGGGGCATCGGTGCCTGATAAGATGCAACGATCGCCAGCACGACCGGCGTGGCGAACATCACCATCGCGACGACGAATAGCTGCGGGATCGCCAGTCCCAGAAACGTGACAAACGCCGAGAGCAGTTGCCACTCGATGCTCATCATCATCGCCGCCACGAGGGAGACGGGTTTGCGGTAGATGGTTTGGAAAAGCCCGGTCCCGAATACGCCGTGATAGATCACGTCGTGCCCGATCTTCACGCCGATATCTTCCCCGCCATAGATTTTGCCGCGCCAGAAACTGGCGCCCAGGGTGTTGAAGTGGTCGGGGTGTTTGTACTTCAGCAGAGCCTCGGCGGTGCCATAGCCACGCTGCTGTTTCAGATACGCTTCGACGCTGTTGCGCCGGTAATGCCACACCTGAGCCCCCGGTGCAAAGCCGATGGAGTACCCGCGATTTTGCAGCCGCCAGATGAAATCGACATCGTCACCTGCGGATCGGAACTGCGGATCAAACCCATCGACTTCGATCGCGGCATATCGATAGAACGCCATATTGCAGCCGGGCACGTGCTCGGCGGTGCGATCGTCGATCATCACGTGCGTCGGTCCGCCAGGACTTAAACCCACGCAATCGGCGACCCACGAGCCTTCATCGGGGATTAGATTCGGTCCGCCCATCCCGACATGGCTGCTGCGCGTCAGCGCCAGTGCGATGTAGTAAAGCCAGTCTTCATCGGCTTCGCAGTCGCTGTCGGTGTAGACGATGATCTCGCCGGTCGCGGCGTACATCCCCACGTTGCGGGCATAGCTTAGCCCCATGTTCTGCTGCTGAATATTGATGACTTTGGGAAACTTCTTGAGAATCTGTTGCGTGTTGTCCTTGGACCCGTCATCTACAAACACCACTTCAAATTCGCCGGGGTAGCGAATTTTCATCATCGACGCCAGACACGATTCGATGGTGCTCGCACCGTTGTAGCTGCAGATGATGACGCTGATCTTGGGCAGTTTTGCATCCGAAACCTGCGGCACTTTGTCGAACAGCGCCTTGACCGCATGGAACGATGGCTTAGGCGAGCGATCGCGACGCACCAACCCGAACGACCAATCGGTGATGTGCATCCCGCCGGTGTACCAGTCGTCGGTGTAGCTGAAGATAAATGTCCCGGCCAAGCCTTCGTCGAACACGCACCGCACGTGCGTCGAAAGGATCTCGGCCTGTTCGTCTTCGGTCTTTTCCTGATGGGTGTCGATCCCGTATTCGCCGAGCATCAGCGGCTTTTCACCGGCGATAATCTGCAGCCGGGCGAGGTAGTTGCGGAAGACCTGCTCCTTGTGCAGATAGACGTTGAAGCTGAGAAAATCGACGTTGCCGGGGTTGAGATATTCGGTCGTCGGATAGTTGGCAAAAGTCGCCAGACAATCCGGCGCGACGTGGTGAACGATGTCGATCAACTCATCGATAAAGCTGACGATCGGCCTGTGCCCGACAAACCGCACGATGTCTGCGGGCAGTTCGTTGACGACGCTGATCGCAAATGTCGCCGGGTGATTCCCGCACGCGACGGCGGCACCGCGGACCGCGTCGCGGGCCTGCTGCATCACCTCGTCATTGCCAATAAACGTCAGATTTTTAGGCCACGGCACATCGACAAATACCTTCAGGCCGACTTCCTGCGCGATATCCAGAAACCACTTGCTCGGCGTCCAGTAGACGCGGACGCAGTTGGCACCGAGGTCCACGATCTGCTTGAAATCCCGGCGGACGTCGTCGGGTTCGGGGTAGTGCTCGCCGAGCGAGTTTTTCTCGAAAGGTCCGTAGGTGACGCCTTTGACGAAGAACTTTTCATCGCCGAGGCGGAAGAACTTTCCGTCGCGTCGGACGCGGTTGGTTACGCCGACGTCGACGCGCTTGCGTCCGGCAGAAGCGTGCGACGCGGGGACTGGAAGGTTCGGTGTTGCAGTGCGTGTCATAACGTATTCTTAGCCGGGATACTCTACTCGATTTCGGCCGATGTCGCGCGTTGATCTTGCGCGCAGGAACACGCAACCCCCTTCGGAATTGATCGTCCGATAAAACCCTTTCTGGCGAGCGTCGGGCAAATGGATCAGGCGCGTCGGATCGAGACCACGCACGCCTTGGGCACCGATCCGGGCTTATTGCCTGGAAAGTTGCTGCCCAGTGGGACGGTGCGCTTTTGCTCGAAGGTCTTCCCGTCGACATCTGCCAGCACCATGGTGCGGACAACGTCGGCTGGTTGATCCACGCCGGGCATTTGCCGCGTCCCGTGCAACTCGCCGGGGTGTTGGATCGCGACCAAAAGCGTCTGGCCGTCGTCGGTGAACGTGGGACCGGTGACTTCGCACTCCATCGGGCCGATGCCGAAGCAGAACGGCTTGCCGGCAAAGTCGCCGGTGGTGGGGATGCAGAAGATCGCGTTGTTTCCAAAGACGCCGACAAACCCGCTGCCGCCGGGGTTGGTTTTGTCCGCGAGGTCGCGTGTGACGGCGGTGTTGTGGCGCGGCGTGCTGATGTCGCAGACCATCCACAGATTCGCCTGCGGATCAAAGACCAGGTTGTCCGCACAGGCAAAGCCCGATCCCTGCTCGCAGACTTCCCCTGATGCGACGAAGCGGCCCCAGGTGAAGGCTTCGGCGTCGGGTTGGTTGCCAATCTCAGCGATGCGATAGATCGCGCCGTACTGGCGCGAGTTTTCACCTGCCGAGTCGGGGAAGATCGTCGCATCGGGCGACCCGTCGGCAGACCCGGTGGAATCGGTGAACGCGATGTAGACGCTCTGGTCGACGGGATGAACCTCGACATCTTCCGGCCTGGCAGTCGGTGTCGCGCCAGCGGCGTTGGCAAAGACGTAGGCGTCGGTGAGGATCACCGCCTGCTTGCCCGCCTCATCGAGCGATGGGTCGCAAAGATCCCCGAGCTTGGTTCGCGCGATCGGCTTGCCGGTGAACATTTCGATCGTACCGACCCAGCGCTTGACGCTCATCTCTGACGCTTTGCCCGGTCCAACCGCGACGTGCCCGCCGGCGGGACGATAGGGAAGCCACACGTGCCCGCCTGCGGTGGTCTTGGGGTCGGGCAAAACCAACGGCGTGGCGGGGGTGAGCGCGATCCATTGGCCTGTAAAATCAGGCTCAAACTTGGCGGCATAGAGCGTGCCGGTTTCGAACAGTTTTGCGTTGTCGCGCGATTTGGGGTCGGTGACGTTCTCTTTGGAGACAAACTTCCACACATGCCCGCCACGCCGGTCGTCACCCATGTACGCGACCAGCGGTTTGCCTGCTTCTGCTCGAATCGCGACATTCTCATGCCGGAAGCGGCCCAGCCAGGTGTGCTTGTGCATCGACTTGCTGACCGGATCGATCTCCGCGACCCAGCCGTATTGTCGCCCGTCGAGTGGGGGCGTGATGCCGGTGCCGAGGCCTTCCAACTCGAAAGGCAACTTCGTCGGGTGCTCATCGCCCATGCCGCTAAACAGCTTGCGGTCTTCCGGCAAAGCCGTCCCGGCAGGGGTGATGAACTCGCGGACCTGATCCTGAAAGTTTTCTTCACAACTGAGAAACGTGCCCCAGGGCGTGGTCGCACCCGAGCAATTGGAAAACGTCCCGCGCGGCTTGCCGAGGATGTTGGCGGCAGGTCCGGTGAAGTGCATCGCCGCCGGGTCCATGTTCTGCGTGCCAAAGCCGTGGATGCGGAAGTGCAGATCCGAATCCTTCACCACCTCGATCGCGTGATCGTCGCGACATTTCACATGCAGCACCGTGACGCCCAGATCGGTCATCGCGGCATGACAGAGCTTTGAAATCGCCTGCTTCAGTTCCGGTTCGACCTCTGGGTCGTCGATCAGTTCGATCTGCAAACCCGTCAGTGATTGAGAGCCGATCTTTCCCTGCTCATCGACGAATGATTCGCCGTGCACGGCTTTGCAGCCTTGCAGCCACGGGCGGGCGGAGATGTATTCGTGATTGACGATCATCCAGTATTCGTTGGGTCGATCGGGTATCGGCGTCAGCCCGGTGTAGTCGGCGGCGGTGCCGAACGTGACATTTTTGAACTTATCCCCCCACGACGCGACGACATCGTAGGTATAACCTTTGGGCAAGAGCAGATCGTCCACCACGCGATACGTCCCCAATCGATTGACAGCAGGCGCGAGATTGGCGGCGTCGGTGGGGAGCGGGATCGGATAATCGACGGGCGTAAAGGTGGGAACGCCGGTTCGGCTCACCCATGCGCCCGGACCGATGGGCAGGTCGGCTTGCACGGGTCGGGAGAGCGGTCCCAAAATCGTCGTACCGATCGACGCGGCGGTCCCGTAGCCCACGTACTGGAGGAAGGACCGACGACTTAAAGACATTTGTGTCATGAGTGTCATTTTGCACGCGTCTGTTTGGCTTGGATTAACGCCGACTTGCGGGTCGGTCGTAGTCGGAGCGGGTTGAATATTTTTTTCTTCGATTTGGGCGTTTGCGCTCGCAACTGTTGATGGTTCAGACACTTGTGGCGCAACACTTTCGGCCGCTTGGTGCTGTAGATTACCCAGTTTATCAGCCGGTTTTGTGTCATTTTTACGCTCGGTCTTCTGGCGTTGACGCTTGCGTCGGGCCTTGCGTAACGTCAGCAATTGGCTGATCGCGCGGTGCAGCGAACGCTCGAGTCGCGCCTGGTAGGCCTGTATCCGCTGCAACTTCGAATCTTGACGGGACAGATCGCTCGCCAGCGTGCGGTCCTCGGGGTCCAGAGGCTTCGCGGGCCCGCCCGGGAAGGGGGTGTGATAGCGAAGCGAGTGAATGCACACCGACTCTGCCAATTCCGCGCGCGACAATTTCCACTGCGCCACCGCGATCTGCTCGACCAATAGCCGTTCCGTGAAATTGCGTGGCCGCCAGTCGTCGAGCACCGACTGACGCAGATTCAGCAGATCCTGCGACTCGTTGGCATTGAGGGATTTGTACAGGTCTTCATGGACGACCACCGGGCGATTGGGAAGCATGTGCATCTCCTTTGTTCGGACAAAACGAACGCATTGTCTCTCCATGGTTACGGCGCTGTTGCGCGCCAGAGCGTTGTGGCGCGCAACACGCCTCACAGATCGCTCGGGATTTACGAGTCGGAAATATCCGATTGTTAATCTGGGGGTGTTGCGCGTCTAGGGGGTGAATCAGGCGCGACCAAGGTCGCGGCGAAACGGGTTGAATGAGGTATGTAGAGACTTCTATAGGTTTGCGCTATACTGTTCTCCATGCACGGACTGAACTATCACCACCTGCAATATTTCTGGGAAGTGGCGCGTCAGCGGAGCGTATCGCGGGCGGCGCGGGAGCTGGGGGTGTCACAGCCGACGGTCAGTGCGCAGATCAAGGCATTGGAACAGTCGGTCGGAAACGCGCTGTTCATCCGCACCGGCCGCGATCTGGTCCTCACCGAACTGGGACAGATGGTCTTCGAATACGCCGCCGAGATTTTCACGCTGGGCCGGGAATTGGAACAGGCGGTGGCGACCAAGCGATCGGGCCGGTCGCTCAAGCTGCGCGTGGGCGTGAGCGACTGGATGCCCGAACTGGTGGCGCATGTGCTCATTCGGCCAGCCCTTGCGATCGGCCAGCCACTGACCCTGACGGTGCGAAACGATCGGACCGACCGGATTTTGTCCGATCTGGCGACGCATCAACTGGACGTGGTGCTTGCGCACGAACCGGCACCGTCGTCGCCGGCGTTCAAGGGGCTGAGTTTTCCACTGGGAGAGAGCGGCGTGACGTTTTTTGCCGCCAATGAGGTGGCGCGGAAATTGAAGGGGCCATTTCCGCAGAATCTGCACGAGGTGCCGATGTGCCTGCCGACGCCCGAGTCGTCGCTGCGACGGCTGCTCGATGACTGGTTTTCGCAGCAGGGGATTCGGCCTCGCGTGGTGGGGGAGTTTGCCGATTCAGGCCTGCTCAAAACCTTCGGCCAGGGCGGGGCGGGCGTTTTCCCGACACTCACGATCGTCGAAAAAC
>JBGSMH010000302.1:0-18264 GCA_041740275.1 Phycisphaerae bacterium | reverse complement strand
GTCGCGGACCCGTGGATGTAGGCGCCGACGGTGTAGTCGCGCGTCTTCGACTCGGCCTGATGCAACAAATGCAACAAAATGGAAGATTGCGAGTTGCTGCAGCGTCACATCGCCACACTTTGTGCGGAACCGGTCTCGTATATAATCACCGGCGGAGTTAGGTCGCATGGTCAAACACATTTGCTGCCTGTTGATTCTGTTGCTGGCCGGGTCGGTGGTCGCGGACGACAAGGCACGCCTTCCCTATCAGGCGAAACTGAATATCGATGGTCTTGTCCGGACCGTCGATCATGTGGTCATCGGTCGGTTTCTCACCAGCCAAATGGATGGCCAGACGCGAATCGGCACTTTGGAAATTGATGAGGTTTTCAAGGGGGATCACAAGGTTGGGGACAAGGTTGAACTGCGCGCGACTCGGATGACCTGGCGGCGTCTTTCGGACGAAAAGACGGCGGTCGTCGTTTTCTTCAAGGAAGAGGGCGGGGTCAATCCGAACCTGTCGGAGGACAAACCGCTTGGCCGACGAGCGGAGGTCGCCAAGCAACTTCAGGCCGCGGTCGAGGCCGAAAAAGCCCAACCCACCGGCCAGATCATCGCGCTTGGCATCCACCTCAGTCCCGAATTGAAGCGAGCCGATGGCGTTTTTGGCCTGAATTGGCAGATCACCAACTTCAGCACGCAGTCGTGGTCGGCGCTGGTGGATCGTCGTGTCCCGGCCAACCCTGATAAACAGCACCGCGGCATCTCGCTCCTCATCTGGGAGGTAACCGAGGACCCCAAAGCCGATCCAGCCACCACTCAACCGACCAGCGCGCCTGCGACACAGGCGGTTTCGGACGAAGTGGGCGGAACGCCTGCACCCAGGCCAAAACGCGCCCGCGATCCCGTTCAGCCGAAGGATTTGCTCTATCAGTCCGATCGTCCCTGGCATGGCAAGGCGGTGATGGAGACCGCGAGAAACGGAACCCGGCCCGACCGTCATCTACCCAACGCCGTCGCCCGATTGATGCCCGGCCAGTCCTTCACGGGCAATGTGTCGCTCCACCCCGAAGGCGGCGATAAATATCGCGCCCGAATCAACGATTTTCCCGACGGCGCAAAATCTGTTGAACTCAAGCCGGGTCATCGTTACGCGTTTCAGGTCACACTGACTGATGATTACCACTTCTACACGGGCAACGGCGCAAAAATCGGGCTCGCCGACCCGTTCTGGGGCAATCTTCAGTCCCGGCCGATCGTGGTGGAATGGCCAAAATAGGCGATCGCTTGCGGGATGGCGGGGCGCTTTGCCGAGTTCGGCGTCGGCGGGTAGGTTGGTCGGGACCATGACCTTATTCGAAAAGATCATCGCGCGGCAGATCCCGGCCAGGATCGAGTATGAGGATGACCGCTACATCGTCATCCACGATATCAGCCCGCAAGCCCCGGCCCATGTGCTGGTGATCCCCAAGAAGCCGATCCCGACGCTTAACGACATCGCCGACGCCGACCGCGAACTGGTCGGCGGGATGTTTATCGTCGCGTAGCAGGTGATGAAAAAGCTGGGATACACCGAGTATCGCACGGCGTTCAATTGTGGAGCCGGGGCGCAGCAGACGGTCTTTCATCTGCATCTGCATGTGCTGGCCGGGAGACCGTTTACCTGGCCGCCGGGGTGAGGATGGTTGAGCGGCGCGGGGAGGGGAGACGTTCGATCCACAAATACAGACCGCCACGCCCTTGGGTGGGGCGCGGCGGTCTTCTCTCATCGTATGCGGTTGTCGATCGGTCGTTTCTACGCCCAACCCAAAGGGTTTAGCGATAGAACTCGACGATCAGGTTCATGTTGACTTCAAACGGCACGTCATCGGGCGTGGGTGTGCCGGTGACCTTGGCGGTCAGTTGGGCAGGATTCCACTCGATCCACGCCGGGACGTTGTGACCGGCCATCTGTTCCATGTTTTCGCGGAGCAGCTTATGGGCGCTTTCCTTGAAGGTGATGGTCATGCCCGGCTCAACGATGAAGCTGGAGATGTCGGTTTTGCGGCCATCCACGAGCACATGCCCGTGGCCGACGATCTGGCGGGTTGCCCAGATGGTCTTGCCGACGCCCAGACGGCGCACGACGTTATCCAGACGGCGTTCGAGCAACTGCAGCAGCGTGTTGCCGGTGTTACCCTTGGAGGCTTTGGCGATGCCCATGAATCGGCGGAACTGTTTTTCGAGCACGCCGTAGTGGAACTTCAGCTTCTGTTTTTCCGCCAGGCGCACGCCGTATTCGGTGTTGCGACGTCCGCGATACCCGTGCATGCCGGGCAGGCTCAGTTCTTTACCGGTATGTTTGGGGACGTCCGCGATCGGTACGCCGACTCGACGGGACAATCGGACCTTGGGTCCAGTGTAACGGGCCATGTTTTTCAATCTCCTCAGAACATGCCTGGAAGCGGCGGGGCGTATGAAACCCGCGAAACCGTCCAGACCGTTCACCCGTTCACATGGTTCTGAGGCATGTGGCAGGTGTTTGGCCAATGTCGCGCCGGACAGCCCGGTCGCGTTCAAAAGCGAGCCAAATAATGTAGCGGATCGGGGCGAAGACTGCAAATCGGGGTGGATTGGGGAGCGAACCAATTCTATCAAAAACAGAAACACCGCACGGCGTGCGGTGTTTGTCTCCCGGTTGATAAGGCCGGAACTGTTAATTCGACACCGGGTTGATAAGGCCCAGCGATCGTTCCAAGCGACTCCATAATAATCGGATCGAATATGACAAAAGTCAAGCAAAAAACGGAGAGGGTGGGATTCGAACCCACGGATCGCTTGGAACGATCGCCCGCTTATCAGACGGGTGCCTTAAGCCACTCGAGCCACCCCTCCGGTTGCCAGCCACATAGCCAAAGCGCCGTTTCATCGGATGGGACTGTTTTGCAAGTCGAGTGTCTAAGTAACGTTCCGCGCTTCCGCAGACGAACTTGCGGACGAAATTATAAGATAATCAACGATGGAATCAATGTCGCGAAAGAGTCGCCACCTGCTGAGGAATTCTTGGGCGTCTCTACTGATCTTTCCAATGTCGCTGATAGTGCCGCATCAGGGTGTCGCGGGTGACGATGCCGATGGTTTTGGTGGGGTCGTAGTCGAGGCCGACGGGGAGGGCCTCGATGTCGTGTTTCAAGAACGCATCAAACAACGCCGCCAGGTTTTCGGTGTGCGGCAGGGGAATGATGTCGGCACGCATGATCTCGCCTACCGTCAATAACGGGATCGCCTCCTCATCGAGCAGCACCAGCCGGATCTCTTCGGCGGTGATCAGACCCTTGAATCGGCCGGCGTCGTCGGTGACGACGAAGTTTTCGCGATCGGTCTCGCTGGCGAGGTCAATCACGCGTTGGAAGGCGTCGTTGGCGCGGACGGGCACGATCGGCTCGAGGGGGAGGTGGTCGATCGCGTATTTGCGCAAAAGCGACGTGTCGGCGGCGGCTTCGGGGCTGAGTCCGCGTTGACGCAGGGCGTTGGTATAGACACTGTCGTGCTGGAAGATCCGCGCCATCCCGTGCGCTGCGACGCACGCGAGCATCGCCGGAACGATCACGCCGGGGCTTTGGGTCAATTCAAAGACGATGAGGATCGACGCCAGCGGCGCGTGTACGACCGCCGCCAGCACAGCGCCCATGCCGACCAACGCCATCGCGTCCTGCTGGGCGCTGGCGACGCCAGCCATTTTCAGGACCGATCCAAGCAACAACCCACCGGCTGCGCCCAGGACTAGCGACGGGGCGATCACGCCTCCCGACCCGCCGGAGCAGAGTGTGATGGCGGTGCCGAGGAGTTTGAGGATGATCAGCGCCAAAAGCAGGATGGCGATGGTGGTGGGCGTCTGGTTCAATCCAAAACTGCCCGCCAGCATGGTCTGAATCACGCCATACCCATCACCAAAAAACGACGGCATCGGATAATCTTCAAACGGGATGGGTTTGGTGCCCAGGCCAAAATGCTTTGCGAGCAGGATATATCCCACGCCCAGCGTTCCCAGCAAAATGCCGCCGACCATGGGGCGGAAAACGCCGATTTTTTTCAGCGGATGGAAGGCGCGTTCGCCGAGCGTCATGAGTCGGGTGAGTGCCGCCCCGATCACGCCACAGAAGAGTCCCAGCGCCAGAAACTGTATCGCCTGCTGCCATGTGACCGAGAATTCTGGTCCGAGGACGTGATAGGGCGCCCAGAAGATCGCGTGATAGCCTTCGGGGTCGATGTAGGTCATGGTCGCCTGAGTGGCAACATTGGCGACGACGCTGGCGACGACGACGGGGACGAAGGTTTTGACCGAAAAATCGCGAAGGATGATCTCGAGGGTGAACAGTACGCCGCCGATGGGAGCGTGGAAGATGGAGCTAATCCCTGCCGCCGCTCCGCAGCCGATGAGCAGGGGCATGCGTTGTCGGCTGATGGATAAAAAGCTGCCGACCGCACTGCTGACTGCCGCCCCGATCTGCACGATCGGGCCTTCGGCGCCGCAGCTTCCGCCGGTTCCGATGGTGATCGCGGAGGTGAGGATTTTTTCGATCGCCGTGACGGGTTTTTGAAACCCGCGGGTGCGGATGACCGATTCGATGACATCGACGACGCCGTGGCTGCCCTGGGATTTGAGGAGGTATCGGGTGATGATGCCCACGACCAGCCCACCGGCCGCGGGGAATACGATGAGCATGTAGATGCCGTCGCCGTACAACCAGTCGGCACTACGCTCGGCGTAGAGATGGTGTTTCAGCCACTCGATGAGGAAGTGAAACGCGACCGCCAGTTGCGCGGTGACGACGCCGATCAGGACCGCGACGGGGATCAGCCCAATGTCATCGCGCACGCCGACCGTGGCGAGCGATCGCTTGGCGAGGACTTTGAACCGGGTGAGCAGAAGACGAAACAACGCGGATTACCTGTGACGTCAAACGATAGTCGATCGGCGATGGATGTAAAAGGGTGAGGCTTTCCTGTGATCTGAAAGTCCGCGTAAAGCGCGTCGGTCAATACCGGCATGGGCTCAGAAATCTCATTCTTGGCTTGCTCCAGAATCCTTTTTTTTACGCCTTCGATAGAAGGATTTTGAGAAACGTGCTTCCATTCCTTGGATCGATACACAGGCAGGAGCTGGCGGGGTTTGGACTCAGCGAGAATCTTCTCAATCTTCTCGATGCTCCAAGAACCCTGCAGAAGATTTTCGGTCATGTGAGTTTCCCTGTCGGCAGAGCCGCAAAACGGGGCAGCGGGGCTGCGTTACTCGTGGCGAATTCGTTTCGTGCAGACATTCAGATTCAATCCGCGATCATCTGCGGATCTCTGGTTGTCCAGAATGGCTGGCGACGCGCACGAAATCTACACATCGGGGTTTCCGATGTGTTAAGGCGGTATGAACAAGCGTCGGGGAGACGCGGGGTTTAACGATTCGATTCGGCCAGGGCTTCGGCCGAGCGCGTGACGCGCGTGGCGCGGATGCCCTTTGGGCCTTCTTCGTACTCGTATTCGACGGCCTCGCCGTCGCGGAGAGTTTTGAAGCCGTCGCCTTCGATGACCGTGTGGTGTACGAAGACGTCTTTTCCGGTTTCATCCATGGAGATGAATCCGAAGCCCTTTTGGTCGTTAAACCACTTCACTTTGCCTGTGGCTGAAGGCATAAATCAGTCCTTTACATATGGACGTGTGAGGCGCATCTTTCTGAAGGATGCGGACCCGGCGTCGTTTTTTCCCTGCCACCCGCCGACCGGAGAAGGTCGATCAATCAGAGGTGTTGCGCCTTAAAGATAACTTCATAATGTGGGAATCGCAAAAAACTTCTGAGTTTTCGACGCCGCGTGCCAACCTGCTGTCCCTACCGGGTTTGTAGGTGTTACCCGCAACTTATCCACAATAGGTCGATTTTGACGCAAGACCCGCCACAAATCGCCGTAAAGCGACGCAAGCCTGGGTCTGTGAGGCGAAGCAGGCCGTAAGAAAACCCCCGATAATCCACTCAGTCGCGACATAAGTCCCTTTTTTCAAAGGATTTAACGAATGACGATCATATATTCGGACGATATTGTCTTTTTTGGGGACTGTTTGATTCGTGTTACCGTAGGATGTTGGCGACATGAACATCGGTTCACATGCGGAGATTTCCACCACTTATCCACAACGTGTCCGCTTGATTTTCGTCGTCGTCCTTTCGATGCTATGCCCCAACAGAATCGTAAAGCCTTGTCCTGACTCGATTGGCGGAAGATGAACCTGCTTGAAGTGACCAAACTCGTCAAAACCTATAACGGCCGGAACGTCGTCGATGAGGTCTCGTTTTCCCTAGGCCAGCAAACCATCGTCGGCTTGCTCGGTCGAAACGGCGCGGGCAAAACCACCACCTTCCGAATGATCCTAGGCATGGTCACCCCCGATGCCGGGGCGGTCGCGTTCAACACTGAAGACATCACCCACCTGCCCATGTTCAAGCGGGCGCGCAAGGGCATCGGCTATCTGTCGCAGGAACGGTCCGACTTTCGACGTCTGACCGTCTGGCAAAATCTGATGGCGATTCTGGAGACACGCAACATGCGGCACGCCGAACGTGTGAAGAGGGCCGAGCGATTGCTGAGCCAGTACGGGCTGACGCGACAAAAATCGCAACTGGCCGACACCCTCTCAGGCGGCGAGCGTCGCAAACTGGAGATCGCCCGCGCGCTGGTCACCCAGCCGCAACTGATCCTGCTTGATGAGCCATTTTCCGGCGTCGATCCGATCGCGGTCGAAGACCTGCAACGTGAAGTCAAACGTCTGAAAGAAGAGTTCGGCAAGACCGTGCTGATTACCGATCACAATGTCGCACAAACCCTGCGCGTGTGCGATCGAGCCCTGATCATCGATGCCGGCCGGGTGTTTAAGGAAGGCACGCCCAAACAGATCATCAACGATGAATCGGTTCGCCAGGCCTACCTCGGCAGCATGTTCCGCGGGGATGAGTTTGATTGAATTGCGTTCGAGTTGACAATCGTTCAGATGGTCACATGTTTGACAGCCCCACAATAGAACTTCGGCGGCTGACGCAGGTGGATCGCCTTGCCGAAAAATGGATCGCGTCGGACATGGCGAACCCCGGATCGTCCGATTTCATCGCGGATTATTACGATCATTACCCAAACTTCGGCACCGGATGGCTTGGTGTTGTCGACAAGCAATCAAATAAATTGGTTGGCCGGGCGGGCCTTTTGTCGAGAAGCGACATCTTCAATCCGGCTGAGCTGGAAATTGCCTACGTTGTCGACGCGGAACATCGAAGAAAAGGTTTTGCCAAAGCGTCGGCCGGTCTGCTATTGGATTATGCGAAGCAAAATGTGGACATCCGTCGCGTGTTCACAGGAATAGCGCCTGACAATATCGCGTCTCAGAGAATCGCTGCGTCTATCGGCTTGCAACAGGAATACGACAAGCCGCACTTTGGCCTGACTTATCTTTATTTTTGGTACCGCAAGCCAGGCGCTTGCAGGCCCGAGAAGTTTATTGATCAACAACGCTGACCGCGTGCTCAAGAGAGGCACGCCCAAGCATATCATCTTTGACGAATCGGTTCGCCAAACCTACCTCGGCATATGTTCCACAGGAATGAGTTTGATCAGACCGCATCGCGGGTTTTGGCTGGGCGTGTTCGGCGGTGCCTCAGCATTCCGCCAAACCCAACCGCCAGAAGGGCAAGCGAAGAAGGCTCGGGGACTCCATCCACGGTGAGTCCCGTCAGAGCAAAATCAACAAACAGTCCCAATTTGTAGGTGTCGTAACCTTTCAGCAGGGCTGTATTACCCAGATAGCTGGGCGTTGAAAACTCATCGTATGAGAACGAATTGCCGTAGTTCCCGCTGGCATTGAAGTAGATGGGATCATTGAACGCGTCCTCTCCGTCCACCAATGGCATGATCTCAAGGTTCGCACCCGTTGCGGCGGTGTTGCCAAGCAGCAAAAACGTGAATGCGGTCAGGTCGAAAACCGCACCGTCCACTCGTTCGAGTGTGATCCGTGCCTTGTAATCCACCACGCCGGGCGGCGGCGTGGTCACCGCCTGAGCTTCCACTCCATCGGGCCAGGAAACGCGCTCGTTACGACCGATCGGCCCGCCTCCGAGCCCACCCGTAAACAACTTGTCGCGCGTGTATGTGAACTGATACCCGTCGCTGTTGATTGTGTCAGTTGTCACGTCGGATGCCACGGGGTCGGCAACCTGCGAACCATCGAAGAAGACAGTGGTCGCAGCTTGAGCGGTGTAATAAAACGAGTAGCTCACAATAGCCACGACGAGATGGTTGAAATGCGTCATTTTCGCCTCCGTAAACGATTGACCACCCAAAGCTTAGGATTTTTTAGTCTTTTTATCAAGGTTTTTCCGTACGCCCTGCCCCGCCGGGGTGAATTATGTCGATTCGAGATCTCCAGCCCCACATCGCGCTCACAAAGCCCGCCCGAATTGAGATCGTATCTCTGAGCCATCCAATATCTTCGCGACCTTATTGTGGGCATCCCCCATGACCACTACACTAGTTGTCACGACTTGCTGCGGAGCATGTCGCAGCGAGTCACCGGGAATCCGGCGTTCGGCAGCAATGAGCAACATCATTGAAATACAAGGCGTGAAGCTCCAGTTGCCACCCATGGTGGATCAACATCTGGATCGCGCGCTGCACGACGGCACATACGAAGAGGCAGAAGTCCGCGCCCTCAGCGGAATCCTGAAGCCAGACGACATCGTCATGGAACTCGGTACCGGGCTCGGCCTGGTCTCCACCTTCTGTGCCCTGCGAACCAGCGGCGAGCGCGTCTTTACCTTCGAGGCCAACCCCGATCTGGAGCCGCACATTCGCGCCAACTACGCACTCAACGGCGTCAGTCCGCAATTGCAGATCTGTATGCTCACCGATCGCGAAGGCGAGCAGACCTTCTACATCAACAACGCGTTTTGGGAGTCGTCCACACGCCCGAACCCCAAAGCCAAGCGTGTCGTTCGCGTCCCGACCCGGCCGCTGAACGAGCAGATTCGGCGCATCAACCCCACCGTTCTGGTCATGGACATCGAAGGTGGCGAATCGGAACTGATCCCCATTATCGATTTCCACACGATCACCCGTGTCGTCATCGAACTGCACGAGCGAATGATGGGCCGCGAAAAGGCCAATGCGGTGGTCGCCCGGTTCTACCAGGCCGGCTTCCGAATCCACCGTCATCTGACTTCGTGGGAGATCTGCTGCTTTGAGCGGGTCGACGGGGACAACGCCGATCCGGGCACGCACGTCAGCCTCGAAGAGTACCTGGCCGACCATTGGCGGCTGGCCGGTTGCTTTACGGCAAGCGGGTCGCGCACGTTGGCGGAGATGCTTCCGACGGGTTGTCGATTTGCGCTGGTGGATGACGATCAATTCGGCCTGTCCCAGCCCCTTCCCGGCCGAGTGCGGATTCCGTTTCCCGATCACGACGGCCAATACTGGTCACCCCCCGCCGACGATGCATCCGCGATCGCCGAACTGGATCGGCTGCGTGCTCAGGGATTGGCGTTTATCATCTTCCGCACGCCCGCCCTCTGGTGGCTTGACCACTATCGCGGCTTTGCCAAGCACCTGCGCACCGCGCATCGCTGTGTTTTTCAGGATGAAACGTTTGTCGCGTTCGATCTTCGATTCTGAGAAACAGAACCGAATTGGATCATTTCTGCCATAAGTTATTTACAGAAAAGGGGTTACATCGGGTCCGCCTTTGCCCCGTTGACAGCCGACATTAGCGCGATACCATTTTTGAAGTCGCCTAAGTTGTCCGGTTTGTGCCGGATGACACGGGGAACCCAATTCCTGAATGTACGCATTCAGGAAGGGGCGCAGGGCAGGATAAACTCCGGCCCGGGCCACTTCCAAGGCCTAGCCCGTCAGCTAACCCCGTCGGCATGTGGAAGGGCGGTCTCACGCTCCGGTTCGGGAGCAAGTCCACCCACACCGATCTGCTCGTTGCCCGCGTGACAAGGAATCGCGGGTTTGTTGGTGTGCATCTATGCGCGAACAATCTATCTGGGCCCGCTTGCGCGCCCTCGTCGTCGGCCGACCGCGTGACCTGAGTGACCGGTCGCTATTTCACAAGGTTTCCCTCGTTGCAGTCCTGGCCTGGGTCGGACTCGGTGCCGACGGGCTCTCCTCATCCTGTTACGGCCCGGAGGAAACCTATAAAGCGCTTGGCCAATTCACCGGGCTGGCGCCGATCATCGCATTGATGTGCATCGGCACGATCGCGATCATCTGCGCCAGCTATCGCCAGATCATCGAACTCTTCCCCTCTGGCGGCGGTGGATACCTGGTGGCCAGCAAGCTGCTGTCAGCGAAAGCCGGACTGGTCTCGGGCTCCGCCCTGCTTGTTGATTACGTCCTGACGATCGCGATCTCGATCGCCAGCGGTGCCGATGCACTTTTCTCAATCCTCCCGCCGCAGTATTACGAGTGGAAGCTGACGTTTGCGTGCCTCGGGATCGGGCTGCTTACTTTGATCAACCTGCGCGGTGTTCGCGAATCCGTGGCGCTGTTCGCTCCGATCTTTTTCTGTTTTGTCATCACCCACGCGATCGCCATCTTCGCGGTCATCGGCGTACACCTGTTTGATTTGGGCGAGATCGTCGCTCGTACCGGTGGGCAAGTTCGCGAGGCAAACAGCACATTGGGCCTGTTGGGCATCGGCGCGTTGCTGCTACGCGCTTTCAGCATGGGTGCCGGGACGTATACCGGCATCGAGGCCGTTTCCAACGGCCTGCCCGTGCTGCGCGATCCCAAAGTCGAAACTGGCAAGCGGACCATGACGCTCATGGGCATTTCGCTCGCGGTCACCGTGTTCGGCCTGATCCTCGCCTACCTGTTGGAACGCGTGGAACCGGTCGCGGGAAAAACGCTCAACGCGGTACTCTTCGAGCGGATTACCTCCAGTTGGCCGGCGGGAATGGGACACTGGTTCGTGTTGATTTCGATGTTGTCGGCGACCGCGCTGCTGTTCATCGCGGCACAGGCGGGCTTTCTTGACGGTCCGCGCGTGCTGGCGAACATGGCGATCGACCGCTGGTTCCCGACTCGCTTCGCGACACTCTCCGATCGCTTTGTTACGCAGAATGGCATTCTCCTGATGGGTATCGCAGCCCTGCTGACGGTGATGACAACTGGCGGGAGCGTCGGACTGCTGGTGGTTCTCTATAGCATCAACGTGTTCCTGACCTTCAGCCTGTCGCAACTGGGAATGGTGCGCCACTGGTGGATCACACGGCATGTCGATCCGCGATGGAAAAGGAAATTGACCATCAACGGCGTTGGACTGATGGTAACGTCGTTCATTCTCGTGACGCTCTGCATCGAAAAATTCCATGACGGCGGATGGGTCACGGTCGTGCTAACGGCGTCGGTGGTGCTGGTCGCAGTGATGGTCAAGCGCCACTACCGGGGTGCTGCCGACGCGTTGGAACGATTGGACGAGCTTGTCGCCCAATCGGAACACGTGTTTCAGCAAGACGCCCGCCCCGCAACGGCAACCGCAGGCCGGACCGCGATCGTGCTGGTGAACGGCTATAACGGTCTGGGCCTGCACACGATGTACGGCGTCTTTCGAATGTTCCCCGGGATCTTCGGCAAGCTAATTTTTGTGCAAGTTGGCGCGGTGGATGCCGGGACGTTCAAAGGGTCCGACGAACTCGATGCCTTGCGCGCCAAGACGGATGATTCGGTGCGTAAGTACATCGAACTGGCCCGGCGATTGGGTCTGGAAGCCCGCGGCGAGATCGAGATCAGTATCGATCCCGTGTCGGCGATCCAGACACTGGTCGGGCGTCTTGTGAATCAGCATCCCAACGCGGTGATCTTTGGCGGGCAACTCGCGTTCGTACGCGAGACGATTTGGACGCGATGGTTGCACAACTACGTCGTCTTCGCGCTGCAACGTATTTTCTGCCGTGACGGCGTCCCGTTCGTCATCGTGCCAGCGCGTGTGTAATCGACAGCGGCTTCCTCCCCCGCACGACGGGGGAGGAGGTTTTCTATGCATTGATTGTCGCTACCCCGCGATTGGACGGTCATCCACCGGCCGGGATCGTTGTCGGTTGTGTTTCGACGGGCTGGCTACTGGCCGGTTGGGTGGCGGCGGGGGGTTCTTCGCCGAACCATCCCCCGACTATCCCCCGCGCGCCGCTGTAGCCGTATGCGATCACGATATAGGTCAGAAAAAGCAGGAACGCCAGCAGCAACACATTTACAAACTGCCCGATCAGCACAAACAGCCCGTCGCGCTCGATCAACCCGATCAGCAGGCAGACCACCGCGATCGCCGGGATAAAGTTCGGGCCGGGCAGGCCGAGCGTAAAGCCAGCGAACATGATGCTCAGCCCCAGCAGCCGATCAATGCCCGGCCACAACATGAACTTCAGACGCGGCTTGACCATCCGCTCATATTTTCGGGCGAACCAGACGACGCGCTCAAGCGTGCCGTGCGTCAGGCGGCGCTTGCCCATCCAGGCGGGCAGTTTGGCCTCGCGTCCGATCATCACATACAGGCCCAGGAGCATCACACCCAGTCCGGCCGGGGTGCTGAGTCCGAACGTGGTGGGCACGGGGATCAGGAACGGGATCGCGACGATCAACATCACCACCGCCATCCCGCGC
Organism: Phycisphaerae bacterium; assembly: GCA_041740275.1. Lineage (GTDB taxonomy): Bacteria > Planctomycetota > Phycisphaerae > Tepidisphaerales > Tepidisphaeraceae > BPJO01. The sequence goes on along the minus strand of JBGSMH010000302.1, from coordinate 5,614 downwards.
TCGCGCAGCGCGTGCATCGCCTCGGCGAGGCTGACGCCCTTGCCGTTCGAATCCGCCAGGAGTTGCTCAAACTCTTCGCCGAGCGATCGCTTGGCGGGTTCGGGTGTTTCATAGGGTATGGGGCTCAGCGTCATCCGTGTTCTTATCGGCTACATCCCGATTCTGTGCAAGCGACTCCTTTGGAAGTTCAGCAACAAACCGACATGCAAACGCGCAACAGGCAAAACGCAGAAAAACAAAATTTTCGATGTGATTTCCGGGCAATTTTGATCGGGTGTTGCGCGTTTAACAGTGCTGGCGCGCAACAGGGGTGTAACTGTAGAGAGGTTCATGCGTTTGATCGAACCGATCGACGCATGTAGAAAACACGCACATGACCACACACGATCTGGCGGGTGAGATTCGGCAATTCGTTCACAAACAGTGCGATGCGGCCATATCGCGATACTGGGCGTCGTTGGTCGTGCCGGGTTTTTTTGCGGGTTTCAGGATCAGCGATTCCTTTGCGGTCGACATCGCTGTCGTTGTTGCCCAGTTGCACCGCGCGGGGGTGCAAGAACTGGCCGGTCGGTCGAGCGTTGAGGTCATTCGCAGCGTACACAAGCAGATTAATGGCAAGAAAACAGAGACGTTTTTCAGCTATCGGGTCGCCGAGCAACTGCTGATGTTTGGCGGGATGGATCCGGATCGCAATCCGCTGCTGCACGGATTGTCGCAGGATCGGATCGACAACCTGATTGCTGCGGTCGATTCGACGCACATTTACCACCAATGGGACAAGCCGCTGGGCGGGCGTCCAAACAATTACTGGGGCGTTTTGGCACGTTGCGAACACGCGCGCGGGCAACTGGGTCTGCGAAGCGACGACGCGATCTATGACGATTGTATCAAACGCATCGGCGCGCTGGTCGAGCATAATCCGCTTGGCTACTTTGACGATGACAAGCAAAATGCCGGTCGATACGACATCTACTCCGCCGACCTCGTGCTGTTCTTGCAGCCGCTGTGGGATCAACTCGGTCGCGAGAAGATGCTACAGCGTCTTGCGGCACATGTGAAGTTATTGGAAACGATCGCCCACCGTGATAGCGGTGCGTACGTGGCGTGGGGGCGAAGTATCGGTGCCCATAGCGTCGTAATGACCCTCGAGCTGGCGTCGGCAGGGATTGCCGAAGGACTCAGTGCGAATCCCGCGCGACTGGCAGGGCTGGCAAAAAACGCCTTTGAGATTTTTCGCGATCATTGGATTGTGGACGATCTGACCAACGCCCATCGTCACGCGATGACCAGCGCCTACCGGGGGCCGCACCTGTTGCTGCAGATGACCTTCGACCTGTATCAAAAACTCCTCTACGCCGCCGACGAATTGATGACTGGCCCGCCGATCGAGATCGAGACCGACGCGTCAGTTCTGTTCCCCATGACCGACACGTTCGTGCCGTTCGAGTCCGATCGACCCATCGGCGTTTGGGCGTATCGCGATCGCGACTGGGATCTTCAATTGCCACTGGTTGCCCATCTGCGCGGCGACTACGGGGCGTTTCCCTACTCGCCGGGCACGCTGGATGCGCCGGTCGATAACGTGATGGTCTGTGGCTCGCCGCGCGTGGTGGTCGATGGGGTGGAGTATGCGTCGGTGGGTGTGCCCGATCGCGTCGAGCATGGTCTTGGGCAATTAAGCGCGACCTATTCGACCTTTGCCCCCATCAATGCCGAACCACAAACCGCACCGCTTGTGGCACATCGAAAGGTGACGTGGCGCGTGGAGAGACGCTCGATCATCATCGACGAAGTGTGGACATTCCCCGCCAAGCCATCCGCGATTTACTACATGATCCCCGAATCGCAAAGCCCGTTGCAGGTGCGGTTCGAATCAGATTCGCCGCACGATGCATCCGTCGTCGAGGTCAGCGGAATGCCGATGATGCGCGGGTATTTCGCCCCGATTCGTCGGTTGCATCAGGTCAATTTTACGCGATTCGATTTGCAGACCCGATTGCGAACGACGATCACACCCTCGATCCGCGTCGCACATTCTGCTGCGGATCATGATTACAACCGGGCGATCTATGACGCGATGCCCCTAGGCGCGATCGCAGAAGTCCGCCGACTGCCCAACGGGCTCTCGCCACATTCGCTGATGAGCGTCCACGACTTTGCCGGGGATGCCCAGATCGTACACCTGGGTTGGTTTGAGCACGTGCTAGGTCGGCAGTTGATGGAATATCCGGCGCTGATCGAGCGGATCATGCTGCTACTGACGCGCCTGCGCGACGCCGGAAAAAAGATCGTCTGGACGATGCACAATCGTCGTCCGCACGCCTGGCCGGCAGAGGACGGGCGGGCGCTCTACCGCGCCGTTGCACCACTGGTCGACGCCGCGATTCATCACAGTCACTGCGGCATGAAACTGATGTTGACCGAACTGCCCTATCGCCCGGATTGCAGACATGTCGTCATCCCGCACGGACATTTTGGCGCTCAGATGCAGATCGAAGCGACTCGGGCATCATTAGAGGACAAATTCAAACTCCAGCCGTGCGCGATCCGCTTCGGCGTGCTGGGCAGATATCAGCCGGAAAAGCAGGTCGAACAGATCATCCGCGCCTTCCGCAGCGTGAACCGACCGGATCTGCAACTTGTCCTGACCGCGTACAAGGAGGGCATCGAACTGGGTGATGCGGGTGATCCGCGTATCGTTCGCCTGCCGCGCGAGCAGTGGATGACGCGCAGCGAAATCGCCGAGCACAACAAGGTGTGCGATGCGTTGGTCTCCGCGCACACGGGAGATACCTATCTGACCAGCGGCGTCGCCGCCGACGCGATCGGGGTTGGGCTGGCGATGGTCTGCCCGGCGTGGGATTATTTCCGCGAGATCGTCGGCAAGGCGTCGATCGAATACGACGGCACAGAAAAAAGCCTGGCCGACTTTTTCGCATCGGTCACACCAGAGCAAATCCATCAAGCCCAACGTGCCACCGCACCGCTTCGCGAGGCGTACAGTTTCGATCGTGTGGCGAAACTGCACTTTGGGTTGTTCGAATCGCTTCTGTGATAGGCCGATTCTCACACCGACGGGACCAGCGTATCGGACATCGCGGCACCCCGGTCTTGCAGCGTGCGTTTGAGTTTGGCACCCGGCACATCGGTTAACTCGGTCTGCTCCGCCAGTGCCCACGCCGCCGCCAGACCGGCGGCTTGTCCGGTTGCCATCGCGGTCCCGGTAACGCGGTAGGACGCGTGCGCCTCATGGCTTCCAGAGATGCACCGACCGGCGACCAGCAATCCGCGCACGTCCTGCGGGATCAGACATCGGTAGGGGATCTCGTACGGCTTCATCTTCGGCCCGTGATCGACCGCGGTTGATAGCCGCCCCGATGCGCTTTGCCGCTGATCGACATTCGGTGCTGAAGGCGGATTCGGATCGTGGATATCAACCACAAACCCGCATCCGGCGATCGCATCGTCGAACGTCCGGCCTTCGTGCAGGTCGGCGTATTGCAGGTAATATTTGCCCCGAATCCGCCGCGCCTCGCGAACGCCAATCTGCGCCGCAGAGTGTGTGATGCGGATGTCTTCCAGTCCCGGCACATGTTTCAGCACGCGCACGATCTGCTCGGCCTGCTGACGGCAGGCAATCGTCCCGCGCGTCAGGTCGGCCGGGTCAAGCGGGTTCATACGATAGACGTGCGTCGCCTGAATCGCGCCGTCGCCTCGATGCGGCGTGTTGATGATCCAGGGCGCGTATCCGACTCGCCCAAACGGCAGTTCAACATCGATCTGGTGGTCGAGCATCGCCTTCTGCATCGCGTCGTACAGCAGACGCGCGTTGTCATGCTCAAAGGCACCCAGACCTGTAACTTCAAACATCAGCGTCATCGGCTGCAGCAGCCCATCGGACATCCGCCCGAGTTCATACGCACACCCTGCGTTGGCCGCGACATCGCCATCGCCGGTGGTGTCGATGATCGTCCGCGCGGTGATCGCCTCGCGACCTGCCTTGCTCTCGAGGATCACGCCGCGAACGCGATCGGCTTCCATGATCGTGTCGGCGATCAGCGTGTGATAGAGCAGTTGCACGCCCGCCTCAGTCATCATCGTTTCCAGCGAGCGGCGCATCACTTCGACATCGAAGGTATGAGTCTTCATCCAGGGGCGCATCGCGCCGGCGGAGCGGAGTTGCTGAGTGAGTTCATCGACGATCCAGCCACGACCGTCGCATTCGAAAAAGGGATTGAGCAGTCCGGCGGTCCAGACGCCGCCGAGCATGCCGTGGCGTTCGATGAGGAGGACTTTTGCCCCTTCGCGTGCCGCCCCCAGCGCCGCCCCGACCCCCGCCGGTCCGCCGCCGCAGACCAGCACATCGACATCCGATCGGATATTCACCCGTCTGGGCGATTCGATCACATGATTGGCGTCGATCGATTTGGGGTGAACCGGGTTCTTAAGTTGGGTGGTTGCCATGGGCCTAAATCGTATCAGCAAACGCGAAATTCACGACAATCCGGCGGTCGCTTTGGGTCGCAAAGTGCGTGTTTCATAAAGGTACACAAAGATTATGCGAAAGACCGATGAAATAGTGTCGTAAAAGGCGACTCGCCGAAAGAGATTGATATACTACTTTTCGAGATGGCGAAGCGAGGCTCGACCCAAACTCAGTCAGAAGCGCCGGCGCCCGGCTCAGGAGTGACGCGGAAGATGAACCGACCGGTCCAAAAAGAAATCGCCGGCACGACGCCGGTGCGACCGCGCCGCAATTCGCGCGACAAGACCAGCAAAGCCGCGCCCACCCCGCCCCCGCCGCCCGATGCCAGCGATGATTCGCCGGTGGATCGCGATCCGGTGGAGCGAGCCGTGCCGCCTGCTCCGGATTTTTCGACCCGGCCGCCGATCCTGTTTGAGTGCGGTTGGGAAGTCTGCTGGCAACTCGGGGGCATTTATACGGTCCTGCGTACCAAAGCCCGCGCCATGCAGGAGCGGTGGGGCGATCGCTATTACATGATCGGCCCGTACAACCCCAGCACCGCCGCCGGGGAATTTGAGGAAATGCCGACCGAAGGCATCATCCGCCAGGCGCTGGATCGGCTCCGCGACATGGGCATTCCGTGTCACTACGGTCGATGGCTCGTGCCGGGTCGTCCACGGGTGATTCTGCTCGACTACCGCGCCCGCTTTAACCGGCTCGCCGAAGATAAGTTCCTGATGTGGAACGATCACCACATCGGCACCGACGCCGGGGATGGCGAGGTCAACGAGGTCGTCGCCTTCGGTTTTACCGTGACCGAGTTTTTCCGCGCCATGACCCAGGTCGCGCCCGGTCAAAAGCTATTGGCCCATTTTCATGAGTGGATGGGTGGGGTCGCGGTCCCGCGCATCGCCCATGAGCGCTTGCCGGTCACGACCGTTTTCACGACGCACGCGACGCTGCTGGGTCGATACCTGGCATCGGACAACCCGCATTTTTATGAGCATCTGGCGTATTTCAATGCCGACGAGCAGGCGGACAAGTACCGCATCCTGCCGCGTCACATGATCGAAAAAGCCGCCGCCCACGCCAGCACGGTTTTCACCACCGTCAGCAACGTAACGGCGTTCGAGGCCGAAAAACTGTTGG
>JBGSMH010000301.1:0-7255 GCA_041740275.1 Phycisphaerae bacterium | reverse complement strand
CGCGGGTCATCGGGATCAAGTGCGGCGTAAAGACAAAGCCCTTGCTCGACTTGCCGGACACCTGATCGATGGTGGTCATGATCTCGGGCATGTGGGTGTGTTTGAGCAGGCCATAGGCGACGAGGTCTTCGTTGCACTCGGCGTAGCCGAACTTGCTGTCGCCGCCGCCGCGACCGGCACCGGATACGCCGCTCTTGGCATCGACGATGATGTTTTCAGAATCGATCAAACCGGCACTAAGCAGCGGCACGAGTGCCGTGAGCGTGGCGGCGGGGTAGCAGCCGGGGTTGGCGATGCGGGTTTGACCTTTGATCTTGTCCGGCCACACGTCGGCAAGCCCGTAGGTCCAGCCATCGACATAGCGATGATCGCCGCCGATATCGACGATCTTGGTGTCGCGACTCACCAACGCCAGCGGTTCCTTGGACGCCCCGGTCGGCAGGGACGTGAAGAGCACTTCGACATTGTTGATCGCGGTGGGATTGAACTTGTCGATGACCAGATCGGCGATCTTGCCCGGCGCGCCCGGGTACCGCTCGCCGACGCGCTGGCCGGCGGTGGATTCGCCAGCGGCGTAGACCAGCTCAAAAGCCGGGTGCTGTGCGATGTATCGCAACGCTTCCCCGCCGCCATATCCGGCGATCCCGACAATACCGACTCGAATAGACATACGATCCTCTGAAAAAAACCAGACATTGGTCACAACGTTTCAGCGGATCATAGCATACGGATTTGCGTCGCCGCTGTCGCGGAGAGCTCACGATGGCACGAAGATTCACGAAGGGAGCACGAAGGGAGTCAAATTCTTCCAAAACCCTTTATATCCGCGTTTATCTGCGTTGATCTGCGGTTTCAAAGCGTGTGGCTATTTCACGATCAGCATCAGGCTGAAGAGCACGAGCCAGATCACGGTCAATCCGTGCCAGTAGATGCTCAGTAGCCGCAGCGATGGGGTGTGCGTTGTGGATCTGATGCTGTGGATGCGTCGGGTGACGACCAGTGTCGCGATCATGCCAACGACAACGTGTGCGGCATGGAGCGCGATCAAAATCAGCATCGCGGCGTAGACGCCGACGCCCAGTTCGATCGCCTGCTCATGCGCCGCCAGGATCTGCCGCAGGCCGGGGATTTGCAGGATCAGGAAGGTGAGGCCCAGCAGGGCGGTGATATCGATGCCGCGTCGCGTGGCGGTGCGATGATCGGCCTTGGAGGAAACCAGCGCGTAGAAGAGCGTGACTGAACTGATATTGAGCACTGCGGTGCTGATCCAGAAAATCAGCGGGACATCGACCGGGATGGTCGCGTGCTGCCGCACCATGGCATAGGCGATACACCCGGCGGCAAACATCACCCCGATCACCGCCACGCCCATCCACAACGCAAACTCGCTTGCCCCTGCCGGTGGCGCGTACTCATCGACTTCGGACAGTTCTACTTTCGTCGTCGACGATTCGAATGTGCCATCCATTGTGATGCTCCTTACTTTTTCAGATCAACCCATATCCTAACGCGCCACGCCTCCCAATATTCATATTTGACCTGCGGTGCTTTGACGCAGGCAGTACTTTCTTCGCTACCGCGAATCACTATGCTAACGGTTCGATGCCCAATCTTTTTGATGATCCCAAGCCGATGATTTTGCCTTCGATCCTGTCGGCGGACTTTTCGCGACTGGCAGAAGACTGCCGCGACGTGCTGTCATCCGGCGGGGATGCGCTGCATGTCGATGTCATGGACGGACATTTCGTGCCCAATATCAGCTTTTCAGCACCCGTATTCAGGTGGCTGCGAAAAGCGTTCCCCAATACATTTATCGATGTGCATTTGATGATCGACGAACCCGTCCGTTACGCCGCCGACATGGTTAAGGCTGGCGCGGACGTCGTGACATTTCATGTCGAAGCCCCGGAAGTGCAGTCGGACGTTATCGGCGCGGCCAGGGCGATTCGCAAGCTGGGTTGTCATGTCGGGATCACGCTCAAGCCGGGTACGCCGATCGATACGGTTTTGCCCGTGCTGGGTGAGGTGGATTTGATCCTGATCATGAGCGTCGAGCCGGGTTTTGGCGGGCAGTCGTTCATGGCCGACCAACTGGACAAGGTGCGGCGGCTTCGGCCGCTGCTAAAACCCAATCAACGCATCGAAATTGATGGCGGGATTGACGCCGCGACGATCGGGCAGGCCTATCAGGCGGGTGTCGATTGGTTTGTCGCCGGTAGTGCGATCTTTGCCGAAAAAGATCGAAGCAAAGCAATCAAGGCAATGCGGCAGGCGATTAACGCCAACCCGCGTATCAAATAAGCGCAGGAGAGACTGAATATGACTGATCCATTTCATCGTGACGGACGACTGTGGAGCGCGATCTACGGCTGCTGGATGGGCAAAAACTGCGGCGGGACGCTGGGCGCGCCGCTGGAGGTCGGTTTCGGCAAGGATGAGCCGTTTGACGTCTGGTGGTATCCCAAACTGCAGGAAGGCGGCATCCCCAACGACGATCTGGAGATGCAACTGCTGTGGCTCAAGGCATTAGAAGAGGTCGGCCCGCAACTCAAGGCTCAGCATCTGGCACAGTATTGGCTGGACCACATTGGCTATAACTGGGACGAGTATGGCTTTAGCAAGCACAATCTGAAGCTGGGGCTTCGCCCGCCGATCAGTGGGTTTTATAATAACTGGTTCAGGGACTGCATGGGGTGTCCGATTCGCAGTGAGATTTGGGCGTGTGTCGCGCCCGGACACCCACGTATCGCCGCGAGGTATGCGTACGAAGACGCTATCTGCGACCACGCCGGTGGGGAGAGCGTTCACGGCGAACTGTTCAATGTCGCGATCGAAGCGGCAGCGTTTGTGGTCAGCGATCCGCGTACGTTGATCGAAATCGGACTGAGCTATGTCGGACGAAATACGCAGACGTACAAGGCGATCCAGGCCGCGCTGGACGCGAAAGAAGCCGGTGTGGATTGGCTTGAGGCCCGGCGGCGGGTGTTGCAGGCGACGCCGCACAAAATCGCACAGTATTCGCCGTTGAATATGGCGTTTCAGGTCATCGGCTGGCTTTGGGGGGATGATTTTGGTGACGCGATCTGCAAGGCGGTCAACTGCGGGTACGACACCGATTGCACCGGCGCGACACTGGGGAGTTATTTGGGCATTATTCTGGGAAAGGACGGCTTGCCGGAAAAATGGGTGAAGCCGCTCGGCGAGTCGATCGCCACCAACGAAAGCTGGGGCGGGCTTCGCAACGCATCGACCGGGACAAATCCGATCCCAACCAATCTGACCGATCTGACCGACCGTACCGTCGCGATGTCCAAAAAAGTGCTGGCGTATCACAGGATCGTGGGCGATCCGCTTGCGGGCGTAGAGGTCGAGGATTTGTATGCCGACGACGCGATTCGCGCGATGGTTCACCAACCCGCGACGGCGGTAACGACTGACCTGGATACCTTGCCGGTAACGATTGACTATCTGAACACACCCGCAGTCGTCCCAGCGGAGCAAAAACCGCTTCGAGTGAGACTGCGAAACGATCGCGCCGATACGCTCCAGGCGACGCTGACGTGGCGAGTGCCTGCGGGATTCGTCGCACCTAAGGTGCAAACGGTGGCGTTGCCGACGGGCGAGACGGTGGAGGTCGATTGCGTGATCGGCGTGCCTGAGAAGATCGGACAATTACACGAGTGCAACCGACTCGATCTGATCGTGGATATCCTCGATCGACCGGCGATGCCGAGCGTGCCGGTCGTGTTGCTCAGCGGATGGAAGTTGCGTGTCAGCCAGGTGTTTACCGCAAAAGAAAACGATTTGCAGGCCCTGCTCGATACGACTTTCCCGCCAGAGAGCGATCCGCGCAAGGGTGAGTGGCAAGACCGATGGGCGCGCGACAACGTGATCCCGATTGCGGATCTGATGCGGACGTCGTCAACTGCATCGGTGGTGTATGTGCAAACGTTTATTCATAGCGATCGCGCTTTTACGGGGAAGGTGGCGGTCGGATTCACGGGACCGACGAAGCTGTGGTTCAATAACGTCGCGGTCGCATCGGCGGCTCGATACCGCGCGATCCGTCCCGGTAGCGACGCCGGTGGTGACGGCGGGCCGGTGCCAGCGGGTGAAGTGGAGTATCAGGCGGGTTGGAACGAGGTGCTGATCAAGTTCATCCGCACCGCCGATGCTCCGCTGCCGTTTGAGGCGCATCTGATCCTCAGCGAAGGCAAGCTGGCCAACGGTCTGACCGGGCTTATTCGCAATCGTTTCCCGTGGGAGCAAGTTTGACCAATTGTCGCTTGTGCAATCGATTGATAGACTGCGATTTATCATGGCTGACAATCGCCCGAACATCCTGCTGATCCTGACCGACCAACAGCGCTTCGACATCATGTCCAACACCGGCAATCGCATCGGTGCCAGGACGCCTGCGATGGACGCATTGGCTCGCGAAGGCGTGCTTTTCAACAACGCCTTTTGCACCTCGCCGATCTGCGGGCCTTCCCGAGCGACGATCATGACCGGAATGTTTCCCAGTCAGGCGGGCGTACATGCCAATCTCGGACCTGCCCAGCCGCTGAGCCCGGCAAAAATCACCATCGGCAATCGGATGCAATCGATCGGCTACGAGACGGCGTATCACGGCAAGTGGCATTTGGGCGGCGACATGCACGAGTTCGGCTGGGAACTGGCGCAGGAATCCGGGCACGACGCCAATGCGCTGCACGACGCGACGGCGTTCTATCGCCGTGATTGGTTTGCACATAAACGGCCGTTCTTTCAGGTCGCGTCGTTTCTGAATCCGCACGATTTGTATTTCTTTGATCCGCTTGACCGATCGGGTCCGCCCGGTGAGCCGTGGGTCGGCCAGACCGATCCGCTGACTAACAAGCCGCTCCCGCAACAGCAGAACAGCCGCCGCGACTGGTCGCAGGAAAAGTGGGGGGCATATCGACGGTTCTATGCCCAGTGTCTAGAGCGTGCCGATGCCCATGTCGGCGAATTGATGCACCAACTGACCTGCAGCGGTTTTGCGCACAATACCTGGGTGATTTTTGCCAGCGACCATGGCGATTCTGCGGGCGAAAACGGGCTGGCGTTCAAAGGCCCGTGGATGTACGACGGCGTGCTGCGCGTGCCGTTGATTGTTGTCCCGCCGCGCACGCGATTCACCGGCAAAGGCAAGGGAAGTACGGGCGATGAATGTTTCCGCGGACGCACCTGCGACGAGTTGGTCAGTCTGATCGATCTGGTCCCGACGATCCTCGATCTATCTGGTGCCCCGGCGGATGCATCTCTGCCGGGCCGGAGCCTGGTTCCGCACCTGACCGAAAAGCCCACCGGTGCCAAAGGTCACGAGGCGATCTTTGCCGAGTGGCATCAATACGGGGCGTTTGTCTCCCCGATCCGAACCGTCCGCACGCGCGGCTGGAAATACAACCACTACCTCGGTTTCGGCGAAGAGCTTTACGACATGGACGCCGACCCCAAAGAACTGACGAATCTCGCCGGCGTCCCCGCGCACGCCAGCGTACAATCTGATCTGAAGCGGACACTCGATGCGCACATCGAGCGAACGAACGACCCGTTCTACAGCCACAAGCCTACGCTTCTCGACAAAACCAGCCCCAAATCGGGCAGTTTGGTGGAATCGTAGCGGTTTGGGCGGAGGATTTCGCCATGAACGTCGCGAATATGCTTGACCGGCTTGCGTTTCTTTTATCAATCGTTTTCGCAACTGTCGCATCTGCCCAAGCGCCCATACCGGTGGCCGATGCGGAGCTTCGCCTGAAGGAGATTTCGCAATTCGGCGTCACCTGGACATTCGATCAGCCCGTTCGCGCCGGTCAGTTCGTCAATGGCGACTACTGGGTCGTCGGCCCGGTCAACATCGTCGGCATCTCTACGGTGTCCCAGGAGCGTGTGGGAACGACCACGCTGGACGGTTTCGCCAACGGCGGAAATACCCCCGAGCCGCGCACCATGAACGGGTCAATGCTCAATCCGATGCCCGCTATCGGAGGGGTACAGGGGTTTGATTCAGACATGTACCGCTGGCACCCGATCGCGGGCTCCAAATACGGCACACGCTACAAGGCGGAGTTGAATGTCGCGCTGGGTGTGAAGCCCGAGAAGCCGCTCGTCTTGCCGCCCGACTCGTCGTTGGTGTCGAGCATCAGTTTTGAGAACGGCGGACGTCCACAGATCCGCACGGCGGCGATCCTTACCGTCCTTGCCGCAGCCCCGCCCGAAAACGGCGCGACGACCTTTCGCCCGCCTTATGTCGGAACCAGCAAGCCGCTCTATTCCAGTAAAAAGCTGCGCAAAGACCTGTTGCCCAACCTCGCCTTGGTGGCTTCAACGCCCGACATCAAGGCCGTCAGTGCTCAATTCGAAAGGCCTTGGATCGATCACTACAGTCATATTGGCGACGGCGTTCAATACTCCAGCCCATCAGACAACATGCCCACCTACGGCCGCGAATACAGCCAGGCCGTCGGGCGAGCGGCACTGATGCTCATGTTGGACGAAAAGGTCCTGAACGAAAAGTTCAAACAGAACAAGGATGAGTTGCTCATCCGGTTCGTCCAACTCGGCATCGATCTCTTTCATGTCACCGAAAACGGTGGGTTCTGGTGGGGCAAAGGTGGGCTCAACCATGGCAGGAAAATGCCGATCATTTTTGCCGGGGTGATGCTCGACAACGACCGCATGCGCACCATCGGGGACCGATCCAAAGAAATGCCATACTGGGGTTTCGCAGAGGATGCACAAACCAAGTACATCGATCAGGCCGATGTGGACATGTCCAAGAGCCCAAAATGGGATCCCGATAAGCGTGCCAAGCAACTGGTCCCCTACGAGAAAGCCGACATCGGCATGGCGGAGTGGAATGTCGGCGGGTCCGCGCCGGGGCTGACCGGACCATCTGCACTAAATAACTTTTTTGCTCATCCCTACCGCGACATCAACGGCATGTCTTATCCCGGTCTGGTCCTCCCGGCGATGCTGCTGGGGCAAAAAGCCGCATGGAATCACGACGCATTATTTGATTACACGGATCGCTGGGTCACCTGGGCAGAAAAGGAAAATCCCGAGACAAACGCCACCCGACGTGGCATTTTGATCTACGGCGGGGCGTTTCAGCAGGAAATGTGGGAAGCCTACCGGGAAAAAGTTCCAGCCCAAGAGGCGAAACCGGCCCCTTAAGCCGTAATTCACCTTGCATTAACCGCCCCGGTTTGGTCGAATAATAGTAATAAAGGAG
>JBGSMH010000300.1:0-3584 GCA_041740275.1 Phycisphaerae bacterium | reverse complement strand
GGGGTCGGTGCCGTCGATCAGGTGGCGGTGCAGGTGGGTGATCTCTTTTGCGCTGGTGACTGCGGCCGGGTCGATGGATTGGCCGATGCAGATCGCCTGTGCGGCGGCCCAGAGGGCGTCGGCAAAGAACCGCTGCGACGGGGTCGGCTCGGGACTTCGTGCGATCTCAACACCTTCGATGCTGACTGCCGCCCCGCGTGCGATTAGCGCCAGGATATCCTGCCCCGCCGACTCGATGATCGGCCTCGGCAGGCCGCGAATCCGCGAGAATTGCTCGGCCTTCTTGGGCATGTTTCGCGCCAGATCGATCAGCACCTCATCGCGCAGATACGCCCTGGCGGGTAGATCCGCCTCGCGTGCCGCGACATCGCGCCAGAGGACCAGTTCCTTGAGAATGTTGATCTGCCGCGCCTCCAGCCCACCCGACCCGCGCACTTTTTCCACCGCCGTCTCGGGGTTGAATCCGTACTGGGATGGGTCGCACAATGCATCGCACTCGGCGCGGACCCAGTCCATGTGGCCTGCGGCTTCGACGCGTTTTTTCAGCTCAATCCACGCCGCCGGCAGGTAGCGCACATCGTCAGCGGCATACCGCATCTGCTTGCTGGAGAGCGGACGCTGCTCCCAGAATGTAAAGGTCAAACCCTTGGCCAGTGCCACGCCGGTCAATTCGCCGACGAGTTTGGCAAGTGATGTCGGATACGCCATCGCACAAAACCCGGCTGCGATCTGCGTGTCCAGTACGTTACGCGCCGGCTGGCCGGTCAGACGCGCCACCGGCTCGACATCCTGCGCTCCCGCGTGAACGATTTTTTCAACCGACGCATCACTGAGCAATGCCCAGAACGGCGACAAATCGATCTCGGCCAGCGGGTCGATCAGCGAGACGCGGGTGGACGTTGCGACCTGAATCAGGCACAGCCGCGGGTGATAGGAGGATTCGCCAATGAACTCACTGTCGTAGGCGAACGACCCCGTTGTCCGCAATTCGTCGAGCAACTCTGCTAAAGCTGCGTCAGAGGTGACCAAGTCAGCTTTTCCGCTGGGTGCGGGCAGGTCAACGGGGATGGAGACATCCGACGGTTCGGCCTCGGCGTGGGCGGCTTCGTGGGCACGGGCGCGGTGTTTGGCGCGGTAATCGTATTTTCCAGATGGCATGAACCAGCAACTATATCCGCAAACGCTCTCACGTCGAAACCCGCGTCGAAACACACGCCGAAACCGGTCGCTTGCCACTGAACCTCGCAAGCGTTATCTAGGCAATTGCCATGAAACGACCCAATCTGCTTCTGATCACGTCCGATCAACAACACTGGCGAACACTTGGGGCGGTGAATAACCCGAAGATCAAGACGCCAAATCTGGATCGGCTGGCGAAGATGGGCGTCAACTTCCCCCGAGCATATTGTCCGAACCCAACGTGTACGCCGACGCGGGCGACGATCCTGACGGGCATGTACCCTTCGTATCACGGGGCGTGGACACTGGGCACCAAACTGCCCGAGAATGTGCCGACGTTGGGAGCGCATCTGAAAGACGCCGGGTATTGGTCGGCGTTGATCGGCAAGGCCCATTTTCAGCCGCTGAAAAATACGCCGGACTGTCACTCGATCGAGTCGTACCCGATTCTGCGTGATCTGGATTTCTGGAAGCAATTTAATGACAAGGGCACGCCGTGGTATGGGTTCGATCATGTCGAAACCTGCCGCAACCACGCCCATGAAGGCCACGCCGGGCAGCACTACGCGATCTGGCTGGAAGAACAGGGACTGACGGATTGGAAAGAGTATTTCGGCAAGCGCAACGACGGCGTAAAGGACGGCGACAACAGCAAAGCCCCGCTAAAGGGCAAGCCGTATGGGGGTGTGGCATCCGAGCCGTGGCAACTGCCCGAGCAATTTCACTACACGCGCTGGACCGGATTGCAGACGATCGCCGCGATCGAGCGGGCGCATGATGCCAGTCAACCGTTCTTTATCTGGAGCAGCTATCACGATCCGCACCCGCCTTACACGGTGTCCGAGCCGTGGGCGAGCATGTACGACCCGGCCGAGGTGGATATCGGGTCGTTTGTCGAGGGGGAGTTTGATCAGATGTCTCCGCCTTTTGCGATGACGCGGGAGCAGAAACCCGCGTTCGGGAAATTCAATCGCGATGGACAGGGCAATCACGGGTATCACTCGCACCTGCACGATGAACAATCGCTGCGAAAGGCCGTCGCGCTCTACTACGGGATGATCAGTTTCATGGATCACTGGATCGGGCGGACGCTGGACAAGCTGGAGGCGTTGGGCGAATTGGACAACACGCTGATCGTGTTCACCAGCGATCACGGGCATTTCATCGGCCAGCACGGGTTGGTCGCCAAGGGACCGTTTCATTACGAGGACGTGATCCGCGTGCCGTTTATCGCGGCGTGGCCGGGCACGATCATGGCGCGGACGGAAGACCGCAACATTCAGTCTTTGGTCGATATCGCGCCCACATTCCTCGCCGCCGCTGGGATCGAGACGCCGCTGGCGATGCAGGGGCTGAGTCAACTAGAGGCTTGGAAGACGGGCCAGGGCGCACCGCGCGATCAGGCGATTGTCGAAAACCATCACAACCGGGCAGCGGTGCATCTGCGGACGATCGTCACCGAACGGTACAAGCTGACGGTCTATCGCGATCACCCGGACTGGGGCGAACTGTTCGATCTGCAAAACGACCCCGACGAGTTGCAGAATCTGTATTCTGATCCCCAACATGCCGAACTTAAATCGACGATGTTGATGAAGTTGGTACAGGCGGATCTATCGCGTGAAC
This sequence comes from Phycisphaerae bacterium, assembly GCA_041740275.1. GTDB lineage: Bacteria > Planctomycetota > Phycisphaerae > Tepidisphaerales > Tepidisphaeraceae > BPJO01. Next base: position 779 of record JBGSMH010000300.1, on the reverse strand, counting down.
CCGCACCGACGCCGCGGGTGTCAGGGGCGTGAGGGTTCGGCATAGCCGTCGACCAGCACATCCAGCTTGCCCGTATCCGGGCACATGATCATCCCGTGAACGCGCACGTCGCGCGGTAATAGCGGGTGATTGCGGACGATCTCGACGCTTTCCCGAACCCCCTGCTCGACAGTATCAAACCCTTTCAGCCATCGGTCCAAATCAATCCCGGCATTTCGGAGAATATCAAGCGTTATCTCCGGGACGTTGCGGTTACGCACTTTTTCAAGGAGCCGCGCACCATTCATCCCGGTCATGCCGCAACCGTGATGGCCGACCACGATCACCTCTTCGGCGTTGAGCTGATAGACCGCAACCAGAATGCTGCGCATCACGCTGCCGAACGGATGAGAGACGATCGCACCGGCGTTCTTGATGATTTTGGCATCGCCGTTCTTGAGATTCATCGCGCGCGGGAGCAGTTCAACCAGGCGCGTATCCATACAGGTGAGGACGACCAGTTTCTTGTCGGGGAAGACCGTCGTTCGAAACGCTTCGTACGAACGATCTTCGACAAAGGTCTGATTGTGCTGGAGGATCTGCGCAACGATTGACATCGGCACCCGCTGGAAAAGGTATCTCGCCCAAAGGCGCCGGACCTGACTAGAACCGGTCCGGCCGCTGACTGATCGGCGGCTGGAACAATTCGGTCATAATGTACTCTTTCTGCAAGTTGCCCGGCCGCAAGAGCGCCCGCAATCGATCCGACCGTTTGATCGACGTCCGGCCCGCACCTTTAC
>JBGSMH010000299.1:0-3321 GCA_041740275.1 Phycisphaerae bacterium | reverse complement strand
GCTTTTCATTGGGGAATCGTCGCATCAGTGTGTCGATGTGCCGCGCCACCAGCGAGAACGATGCCGACGCCTTGTTACGCGTCTTGTCGACCAGATCGTTGAACTGCTTCTCCAGCAGCACATGCCCGGCGTAGTGACAACAATGCGTCTGTGATCGCTCGCACTCGATCGACCACGCATTGGCAGAGATCTTCCAACTCGCGTGCTCCACCTCGATCGGGTACCGCGCATCCAGCTCATCTGCGTACCATCGATACCCGTGAACCGCATCGGCGACGGTCGGATCGACGCAACGCAACACATCGCCCAGCGTTTGCGGCTGCTGTCCGCTGGCCTGTGCCAACAGACACAGCACCGCCCGTTCCAGTTCCTTCAGGCCGCTGTTGTAGACCAGTTTTGAATCGTTGATATGCAGCTTTCGCGCCTGCTTGTCGCGCGACTTGCTGGCGATGCGGGACAGGCGTTTCCACAGGCAAGGCAGCGTTCCCAGATGCGACGGCTGATCGCTCGTGCGCATCGCGCAACACGCCACCACCAGCGGGCCCAGCACCGGCCCGTATCCCGCCTCATCTATCCCGGCAATGATCATCGGCGTAAATTAACACGCACACCGTGCGCCCGCGAATCGGGCGTCACCTGGCAACAAAGCCTTGCACCAGTATCTGTGCGAAAACGCTCACGCGTTCTTGCGTCGGATCAGTCCAAACGCGCCCGCGCCAGCGAGAACCACCCCGCCGCCGATCATGCCGAACGATTTGCCTGCCGATGCCGGAGCGCGATCGTGTTCGATGATCTGCACGTTCTTGAAGTCCACGCCCGGATAGCTTTCTTCCAGAATCTTCCGCTCTTCGCTGCCGAGGCTGGAGATCGAATTGACCACCGTGCCGGTCAGTTCGACGTTGTCGCAGAAGTTATTCATGTCCGATTCGGACTTCACCTTGGATGTCTGCACGATCACCCGGATGTTGCGCGGCATGGGCGGCTGCTGACCCTTCTCATGCGCCGCGACCGCGCTGATGAAGTATTGCTTGGTCTCTTCGTTCTTGGGCAGAAGCGGCACCCAGACTTTGTTCCACGAACCGCCGCCCTTTTTCTCCTGATACACATAAGCGGCGTCGCAGACGAGGAAGTCGGTGACATGCACATTGGCGTTGTCCCCACAGCCTTGGTTGGCGAGTTGGTCGCAGGTGATGTCCTGCGGCGTTGCTTTGGCACCCGATGCCAGCCGCATCTCCTGAATGCCCATCCAACCCAAAAACCCGCCGCCAATGATCAGTGCAAGTAGAAATCGTCCCATAGGAATTAACCCCGAAAAAGCGTCCGCGTCCCCCCGCCACCGTGTGCGGAACATGAACGCGATCGGAATTAAACCATTTTCCCCGTCCCTGTCAAATCGGACCGTGGGGTCGCCTGATCGTGATCCCCTCACGCCGCCAGTTGCAGGTCGAACATACTGGGCATGCCCCCGCCGATGCTGACGTTGAAGCGCGTCCACGGGCCGGTCTTGGTCGATCGGGTGGCGCGTATTTTGAAAGCGATGCCCGTGGCGCCTTCCGGCAAAGTGTGGTCTCGAAATCGCTTCACGCCGACCGTCTGGAGGAAGACGAAATCGCCGCCAGCGATTCGTCGCCACAGTTCGTACTGTGTGCCGCGTGAACCGGCGGGGTTGTCGCATTTCCATGACAGAATCAACGAGCCGTCGCCGTCGAGCTTCGTCGACAATCGGTAAGGCATGCCCGGTTCCGCCAATGGTGCGGCCTTAGCGCGGACACTCAAACCCAGAGAGGCCAGATTATCGTCCAAAATATTCGGGTTGCCGCTGATCAACTTCCCCAGACGCGATGCCATCGCCTTTACGCGAGCGCGTAAATCGTTCTTGCCGATCAGTTGGCAGGTCGTGCGCGAGTCAGGTGCGTGTGACGCTTTGTACGCCGCCTGCCATTGGGCATCGAGCGCGACATACGCCATCGCCATCGCTTCACTGATTCCGTACGCCGCCCAGCCGACGCTGATCTTCTCGGCAAAGTTCCGCGATCCGCTCAACAATTCCGCGTCCGTACTGCCGTTGAAAAAGCTTTTGCCCATGATGATTCCTCTTTGTTCCTTTGCATCGGCCGTCGCATGGACCGGCTGAATCATTCGGCCGCACATTGGCGACGTCCGATTCGCAAAACGCTGGTTTTGTGCCAAGAAAGGCGATTCTTGTGCCATCAAACGCCAAAAATTCTCGACCGTTCGCCTCATCCGGTCGACAAGATGCCCCGCCACGTCGACGAGATGCCCCGTCCCGTCGACGTGCCGAGTCGTCCCGTCGACCGTTTCCCGCGTCCCGTCGACGCGCCGAGTCGCCCCGTCGACCGTTTTCCGCACCACGTCGACCGGATGTCCCGCCCCGTCGACGCGACGCCCCGCCACGTCGACCGTCCTGCTCATCCCGTCGACCATTCACCCCGCCACGACGATGAGAAACGATGGGTGTGCCAGCGAACCCCGCATCGCGTCGGGCCGAATGGCAATCCCGCCGCCCATTCGCGCCGTAAAGGCGGGATGATCATTCCGCCCTACGCGGCCCAGCGATTAGAGTCCGCCTCGGCGCACCGTTTCGCCTGACCTAACACTCGCCAACTGGTCTGCCAAGCGGACCCTGCGGACTTTTTCGTTGACGATCCGATCTTTCAGGGCAATGATCATGTACGGCATTAATCCTATGCGGCTCTGGCTCTTCAACCTTTTCGCTGCGATCTCATTGCTGCTCGCTGTCGCTACTCTAGTGCAGTGGTGCAGATCGCTCTCCGGCACCGATTTCGCTCGCTGGCATCATTACACTGCTTACCCAGATTGCGACGTAATCCATCAGTGGACCCTTATGTCTGCCGACGGGGGACTGTCTCTGACGCACTTCGTCGACCGGTACCAAACGGGCATGGGCGCGACATACCGGGGTTCAATGAGGAGATTTATTGACCCCAACCCGGAATACCCGTTCTTCGGCTCGGGCCGCTCTGTCTCTCGGCAACAGGCGGGTCTCTTGCACCGAGCGGGCTTCCAAGTAGGCAGCGAGATGATATGGGGTGCGGGGAGCATGACTCGCGGCATGGTCATGCCGCACTGGTTTGCCGCGATCCTTTTCCTGTTCCTTCCAGCAGTTTGGCTACGGTGCCATTTGCATTACCGGAGACGTGTTTCGCAGGGACTCTGTCTGATCTGCGGGTATGATCTACGAGCGACCCCCGATCGATGTCCTGAATGCGGCACGGTTATAGACCGAGCGGCGATCGGATAACGCGCTGGGGTGCCACAAGTCGGCGTACTCGCAGACTT